>NZ_JAPTFQ010000066.1:0-28301 GCF_030985535.1 Stenotrophomonas sp. Sm2128 | reverse complement strand
GCATGGATGCGGCTGCCAAGCTTACAGGGACGTACTTGCAGCGCCCCCGCACTCCGACACCGCCCCGCCATCCTACGGAAAGCCCGCTGTTGCTGTTGCTGTTGCTGTTGCTGTTGAGGTTGCCGGCCAGCGGCCGGCACTACCACGGGTGCAGGGCGCAGCCCTGCCGACACCCTCTCAACGGCGGCGGCGCTTGCGGTCCACGTACAGGGTCCTGGCGATGCTCAGCACGATGCCGACTCCGATGCCCACCACGCAGCCCAGCAGCAGGTTGTCGGCCCCCAGGCCCACACCCACGCCGACCACGGTGGCGATCACCATTTCGGCAGTGTGGGAAATCGGTTCGGGCTTCGGGGCGGACATGCGGGCTCCAGCGTCAGATCGGATCTTCGGGATGGGCCAGTGGCCCGGAAACGACGAAGCCGGGTTGCCCCGGCCTCGTCTGGTGTCACCTGCAGCGGGCCGTCAGTGCGATTCGGCCGGGCCTGCGATCGGCGGCAGCGGACGGGCGTCGCCGCCCTTGTCGTTGCCGCCATCCTTGTTCGACTTGCTCCAGCCCGCCGGCGGCGGCGGATCGCGGCCTTCCATGATCGCGTCGATCTGCGGCGCGTCGATGGTCTCGTACTGCAGCAGCAGCTGCGACATCGCGTGCAGCTTGTCGATGTTCTCGGTCAGCAGCTGGGTCGTGCGGGCGTAGGCCTTGTCGAGGATGTTGCGCACTTCCTCGTCGATCCGGCGCGCCGTGTCGTTGGACACGCTCTTGTGCTGGGTGACCGAACGGCCCAGGAACACCTCGTCGTCCTCTTCGCCATACGCGATCGGGCCGAGCTGCTCGGACAGGCCCCACTTGGTGACCATGTTGCGGGCCATCTTGGTGGCACGCTCGATGTCGTTGGAGGCGCCGGTGGTGACCTTGTCCTCGCCGAAGATCAGCTCTTCGGCGACGCGGCCGCCGTACAGCGAGCACAGCTGCGACTGGATCGCCACGCGGTTCATCGAGTACTTGTCGCCTTCCGGCAGGTACATGGTCACACCCAGCGCACGGCCGCGCGGAATGATGGTGACCTTGTAGACCGGGTCGTGCTCGGGCACCAGGCGGCCGACGATGGCGTGGCCGGCCTCGTGGTACGCGGTCAGGGTCTTCTCGTCCTCGCTCATGGCCATCGAGCGGCGCTCGGCACCCATCAGGATCTTGTCGCGTGCACGGTCGAAGTGGTCCATGCGGACTTCCTTCTCGTTGCCGCGCGCGGCGAACAGGGCCGCCTCGTTGCAGAGGTTGGCCAGGTCCGCACCGGAGAAGCCCGGGGTACCACGCGCGATCACCATCGGCTCGACGTCGTCAGCCAGCGGCAGCTTGCGCATGTGGACCTTGAGGATGTGCTCGCGGCCCTTCACGTCCGGCAGGCCGACCACGACCTGGCGGTCGAAACGGCCCGGGCGCAGCAGCGCCGGGTCCAGCACGTCCGGACGGTTGGTCGCGGCGATCACGATCACGCCTTCGCCACCCTCGAAACCGTCCATCTCGACCAGCAGCTGGTTCAGGGTCTGCTCGCGCTCGTCGTGACCGCCGCCCAGGCCGGCGCCACGGTGGCGGCCGACGGCGTCGATTTCGTCGATGAAGATGATGCACGGCGCGTGCTTCTTGGCCTGCTCGAACATGTCACGCACGCGGCTGGCGCCGACGCCGACGAACATTTCCACGAAGTCCGAACCGGAGATCGAGAAGAACGGCACCTTGGCTTCGCCGGCGATGGCCTTGGCCAGAAGCGTCTTGCCGGTACCCGGCGGGCCCACCATCAGCACGCCGCGCGGAATCTTGCCGCCCAGCTTGGTGAACTTGGACGGGTCGCGCAGGAAGTCGACCAGTTCGCCCACTTCTTCCTTGGCCTCGTCGCAGCCGGCGACGTCGGCGAAGGTGACCTTGATCTGGTCTTCGCCCTGCAGCTTGGCGCGCGACTTGCCGAAGGACATCGCGCCTTTGGCACCGCCGCCACCGCCCTGCATCTGGCGCATGATGAACAACCAGAAGCCGATGATCAGGATGACCGGCAGGAAATTCATCAGGATCGCGCCGAGGGAAATGCCGCTGGACGGCTCCTCCTGCACGATCTCCACGTTCTTGGTACGCAGCACGTTGATCAGGTCACGATCGAACGGCGCGGTGATGGTGGACGACTGCCCACCGCGGGTGGTGTAGGTCAGCTGGCTGGTGCCGCCGCGCATGTCGCCGCCAAAGGCGACCTTCTGCACGTTGCCGCTGTCCACCTGGTCCAGGAACTGCGAGTACGACGCGCCCTGCGCGCCGGCCCCGGAGGACTTCGGCGAGAAGCTCTGGAAGACCACCATCAGCACGACGGCGACGACCACCCATAGCAGGAGGTTCTTGGTCAAGTCGTTCATCCTCATTGGCTCCGGTGTTCCTCTCAGTGCTGGCGTTGCGTTGGGGTCGAACTTGCGTACGTTGCGAGCTTACTTCATGTGGGCGCGTTTTCCCTGACCCAAGGCATACACCTCGGGAGAGCGCTTGCGCGACGCTTCCGGCTTGCGGATGGAGACCTTGTCGTACCGGCGGCGCATGTCGCGCACGTAGTCGTCAAAGCCTTCGCCCTGGAACAGCTTGATCAGGAACGCCCCACCGGTCTTCAGGTGGTTGTCGGCAAAATCCAGGGCCAGCTCCGCCAGGTGCATCATCCGCGGCTGGTCGACCGCGCCTACACCACTCTTATTGGGGGCCATGTCCGACAGCACAAGGTCTACCGGCTGATCCCCGAGCATGGCTTCAAACTGCGATAGAACGGCTTCTTCCCTGAAGTCACCATGAAGGAACTCCACACCAGCCAGCGGCGGCATGTCCAGGATGTCCAGGGCCAGCACGCGGCCGGTGTCGCCGATCTGTCTCCGCACCTGCTGAGACCAACCACCCGGGGCCGCGCCAAGGTCGACCACCACCATGTGCGGCTTCAGCAACCGGTCACGTTCCAGCAGCTCTTCGAGCTTGTAGGCGGCGCGCGAGCGCATGCCTTCGGCCTGGGCCTTCTTCACGAAGGGGTCGGAGAAGTGTTCCTTGAGCCAGCGCTGGCTGCTTTTGCTGCGGGTAGCCATTGAAAATAGGGGCTGATGGGGTCCTCATGATACCCTGATCGCCCCATTCAACCGTGTTTTCCTGCATGTCCATCGCCCTGACCGCCTCCCAGACCCGTTTCCTGCGCGGCCAAGCCCACGACCTGAAGGCCCTGCTGCAGACCGGCGGCAAGGGTGTGACCCCGGCCTTCATCGCTGAGCTGAACGAAGTGCTGGAGCGCCACGAGCTGGTCAAGGTGAAGGTCGCTGCCGAAGACCGCGACGCCCGTGACGTGATGATCGGCGAGATCGTCGAAGCCACCGAAAGCGCGCTGGTGCAGCGCATCGGCCACGTCGCCGTGCTGTACCGCCCGAGCAAGGAACAGCGCCAGATCGTGCTGCCGCGCGGCTGATCGCCCTACTGCCATGCAGCTGAACCACGAACCGCCGGATTACGCCTATAGCCTCCGTGCCGCCGATGGCCGCTCGGCCAAGGTGAATGACCAGGCGCTGGGCAGCAGTTTCTTCCTGACCCCGGACCAGCTGGTCACGCAATGGCCGGTGGTGAGCGCCACTGCGCTGCAGCTGGCTGACCTGGAGCCGATCCTGGCGCTGAATCCGGCGCTGATCGTGCTCGGCACGGGTGACCGTCAGGTGTTCCCGCCGGCGGTGGTGATGGCCGCCTGCCTGTCACGCGGCATCGGCCTGGAAGTGATGAACAATCCAGCCGCCGCGCGCACCTTCAATATCCTGGCCGGCGAAGGCCGCAAGGTCGCCGCCGCCTTCATTCTGGAAGGCTGAGGTTGAGTCGCCGGGTGGCTCCCGGCTAGCTGCCCGAAGGTGTGCAGCGGAATGCCGAGAACGCCTTGAGCCGGCCAATCAGGTTGCCGCCCTGCCCCCAGCGTATATCCATGACCTTCCAGTCCCGGCCCTGCCGCTGCAGCAGGACCTGGTCGGTCCAGCGATAGTCGCCTACGGCCATGTCGACATGGATCCAGGTGGCGTCACCGCTCGATCCGGGCATTCCCACGGATATTGTTTCCGGTCGATCCGGCGCCAGCAGATACGGGCTCTGGTCCAGCATGTGCGGCTTTTCATCGGGCGCCGCCAGTGCGGTGCAGGCCTGTTCATATGCACGCTGCGCAGCGATGGCTGAGCGGAGGGCCTCACCCAGCAGCGGGGAAATGGCCGTTTCGTTCGACGTCGGTGCCTGGATGGCGTCGTAGAGACGGGTGACCACGTCACGCCGATCGCTGCTGGCGGCGGCCGCCAATGGCGCGACGATGAGCAGCACGAAAAGGGCTGTTGGGCGAGACATGCGGCACCGGATTGGGGGGCCGTTGAAGCATGCCGCTTCCCTGGCTTGCCGGGAAGCTTGAGATGCGCCGCTGATGGTCGCAAATGGCCACCCACGGCAGCCAGCGTACAGCGAGTCGGGCATGGCTCGACGCTACAGGTCGGCAACGCCGAGCATTGCCCGGCGCCACCCGCCCCCTCGACCTCAACGCGCCGGCAGGTACTGCTGCGGATCCACCGGCTTGCCGTTGTAACGGATCTCGAAGTGGACCATGTCGCGGTTCGCACCGGTGCGGCCCATCTCGGCGATCTGCTCACCGGCCTTCACGCTCTGCCCTTCATTCACCAGGCGCTTGCGGTTGTGGCCATAGGCCGACAGCCACTGGTCGCTGTGCTTGATGATGATCAGCTCGCCGTAGCCAACCAGGCCGGCGCCGGAGTACACCACCACACCGTTGGCGGTGGCCTTGACCGGCTGGCCGCTGGTACCGGCGATGTCCACGCCCTGCTTGGTCGCGTCACCGGCCACGTAGCGGCCGACGATCGCGCCATCGGCCGGCCAGCGCCAGGCGATGTTGCTCTTCACCGGACCCACCGGCGCCGGGGCCGGGACCGATGTGGTGCTGCCGCCGCTGCTGCCACCCGAGCGCGGCGGGGTGACCACCGTGGTCGGCGCGCGGCCGCCGCTGGCACCGGCCGGATACAGTCGGATCACCTGCCCCGGATGGATGGTCGAGGGGTTGTCCAGGCTGTTCCAGGCAATCAGGTCGGCCGGGGTGATGTCATGGATGCGGGCCAGCGCATAGATGGTATCGCCCTTGCGCACCACCACGGTCTGCCCGGGCTTGGGCACCGAGGTCTTCGGCGTGGTCACACCGCCACCGGTGCTGCCACCACCAGGACGAACCACGGTTGCGGTGCCGCAGGCGGCCAGGGTGGAAACCAGCAACGCCAGCGCGCCGATGCGCACTCCCTTGCTCAGACGATCAGGATTCATGCGAACTTCGACCTCCATACAAGCCAGGCGATCAGCACCACCACCAACGCGGTGGCGATCCAGCCCAGCGGTTCAATCCAGCGACGCAGTGCCGCTTCAGCACGCGCACCACCGATACGGATGACCGCAGCCAGCACGAACACGCGCTTGCCGCGACCGATCAGCATGCTCAACAGGTACTGCGGCATCGGCACGCCGACGATACCCGATGCCCACGTGAAGACCTTCATCGGGATGGGCATGAAGCCGCCCAGCACCAGGAAGGTGAACACCGCCCACGGCGACTCGGCCATCTTGGCCTGCACGGTGGTGATGCCCTGCTCGATGGCCGGCAGCATGCCCAGTGCTTCGAACAACGGCTTGATCGCTTCGAAGGCGTAATGACCCAATGCATAGCCAATCAGCGCGCCGACCATCGAGCCGGCCAGACTGAGGGTGGCGAACCACCAGCCGCGTTTCGGCTGGGCCACGCACATCGGCGCCAGCATCACTTCCGGCATCACCGGAAAGATGATCGCCTCGAAGAAGCTCAACACCGTCAGGTAGGTCGGCGCGCGTTCGTGCGCCGCCCACTTCATCGCCCGCTCGTACAGCGGCCCGAAAATCTTCATGCAACCCTGCTCCGTGGATTAGTCGAGCATGCCGGACAGCAGCGGCACAAAGGTGACCGGCGCAAGCACGCGTTGTTCGATGCTGCCGTCAGCCCTGCGGTCCAGCTGCACCAGCGACTGCCCACCCGGCCCGCCGACCGGCGCCACCAGGCGGCCGCCCTCGGCCAGCTGCCCGACCAGTTCATCGACCAGTGCAGGCGCCGCGGCGGTGACGACGATGGCATCGAAAGGGCCGTGCTCGGCCCAGCCGGCGCGGCCATCATCATGCTTGGTGCGGATATTCATGCCCAGCGCACGGAAGCGCTTGCGCGCCTGTCGCAGCAGGTCGCCGATGCGTTCGACGGTGTAGATCTCCAGGCCCAGCGCGCCGAGCACGGCGGCCTGGTAGCCGGAGCCGGTACCGACTTCCAGCACTTTCTTTGGCGAGACCTGCAGCACGGCTTCGGTCATGCGCGCCACCACCCACGGCTGCGAGATGGTCTGGCCGTGGCCGATCGGCAGGGCGGTGTCTTCGTAGGCGCGTGACGCCAGCGCTTCGTCGATGAACAGATGGCGCGGCACCACCCGGATCGCATTCAAGGTCGACTCGTCGACGATGCCAGCCTCGCGCAGGCGATCGACCAGGCGGTCGCGCACACGCTGCGAGGTCATGCCGATGCCGACGGCTTCCGGTTGCAGGCGCAGGCGTGGGCTCATGCCGGCTGGTCCAGCGCGGCGCTGAGGCCGCCGACCCAGCTGGCCACTTTCTCCAGTGCCTGGTAGCGGGTCAGGTCGACCTGGATCGGGGTGATCGAGATATGCCCGGTGCGCACCGCGTGGAAGTCGGTGCCGGGGCCGGAGTCCTGCTCACGACCGGCCGGGCCGATCCAGTACACCTCGTTGCCGCGTGGGTCCTTCTGCGCGATGCAGCCTTCTGCACGATGGCGGTTGCCCAGGCGGGTGACCTCGAAGCCCTTGACCTCGCTCCACGGCAGGTCCGGCACGTTGACGTTGAGGATGGTGTCAGCCGGCAACGGATCGGCCTTGAGCCGGGCGACGATCTCCACCGCAGCGCGCGCGGCGGTCTCGAAGTGTTTCGGATCGTGGTTGCGGGTGACCAGCGAGACCGCCACCGCCGGCAGGCCGAGGAAGCGACCTTCCATCGCCGCCGAGACGGTGCCGGAATAGATCACGTCATCGCCGAGGTTGGCGGCGTTGTTGATGCCGGACACGACAATGTCGGGTTCGAACTCGAGCAGCCCGGTCAGCGCCAGGTGCACGCAGTCGGTCGGGGTACCGGCCACCGAGACGGTGTAATGGTCGATGCGCTTGAGGCGGATCGGCAGGTCCAGGGTCAGCGAATTGCTGGCGCCGGAGCGATCGCGGTCGGGCGCGACCACCGTGACTTCGTGACCGGCCTCACGCAGCACCGAAGCAAGCATCCGGATGCCTGCGGCGTCGACGCCATCGTCGTTACTGACCAGGATTCGCATCTTCGATTTAACCGCTTGATTTTCCAAGAATTCGATTCCATCACCGTGCAGTGTGGGCGGGACCGTCGTACTCCCCTGCGGAAGCCGTCGACCCTGCAAGGGCATCGTCTATTGTGCCGCATGCGAGCCGCCGGTCCTACCCTGCCGGCGGTCACGGCCGACATCGAACCGTCATAGGCAGACCTGCGCCAGCGGTTTACCCTGTGCGCATGTCGCACCCTGAAGACGAAGATCCGGCCGCGTTGTTCCGCGCGGCCATCGGCGAAGTGACGCCGCTGCGCAAGGATGCCGAGCCGGCACCGGCTGCGCCCCGGCCGAAGCCGCGCGCGCGCATGGCCGAACGTGACGAGGCCGAAGCCGCCGGCGAGTTCGCCCGGCTGCTGCGCGACAGCACGCCACTGGAAGCCGGCGACGTGGCCAGCTATCGCCGCGACAACCTGCCACCTCGCCTGTTCCAGCGCCTCAAGCGTGGCCAGTATTCAGTGCAGGACGAACTGGACCTGCATGGCGCCACTGCCGCGCAGGCCGAGACGCTGCTGCGCCAGTTCCTGCTGGAAGCGCATGCACACGAGTATGGCTGCGTGCGCATCATCCACGGCAAGGGATTGCAGTCCGACGGCGGTGCACCGGTACTGAAGAACCTGGTCGACCGCCTGCTGCGGCTGCGCAACGACGTACTGGCATTCCATTCGGCGCCGACCGGGCAAGGCGGCACCGGCGCGGTGCTGGTGCTGCTGGCGCGGCGCTGAAAAAAGGGACGCCATGAGTCCAGGTAGAGTCGACTGTCAGTCGACTGCTCTTCCAGCGGCAAGCGAATACCCCGCGCTGCGCGCGCAAGTCGACTGACAGTCGACTCTACCGCGCGCCCTGCTCAGGCCTGCGAGGCGTCTTCGACCGGGCCGAGCTCGTGCAGCACGGCGGTGGCGTAGCAGCCCGGCGGCAGCGCGAACGATAGCTCCAGCACGTCATCGCCCAGCCACTGGTGCTGCAACAACGCGGGGCGCAGGCGCAGCGCGCGGCGCTCCTGCTTCAGGCGCGCGTCTTCCAGCCCGGCCCGCAGTGCCTTCGATTCCTCGTCGTCGAGTGCGGCCAGCTCCAGCTCGCGTGCCGCTTCGGTGCTGCGCAGCTCGCCTTCACCCCACAGCGGTGCGCTGGGATGGATGTCGAACCGCGCGAGGCGCTCGGCCAGCACGTCGGTGTACGGCTCCGGGCCGAACACGCTGCGGCTGCCGTCCAGCATCCACACCTCGCCGTCCAGTGGCTGATCCCAGTTGCCCTGCTCCACGCGCGCAGCCAGCACGCGGTTGAACAGCGCCGATCGGGCGGCAGACAGCAGCAGTGAACGCTGGTCCTTGCGCATGCGGCGGCCACCGAACATCGCCAGTGCCGCCGGCACGTTGCCGCCGTCGCGGCCAAAGCGCTGCTCGCCAAACCAGTTCGGCAGGCCGCGCCCGGCAATCTGCTGCAGGCGTTCGCTGATCGCTGCGGCATCGCCCTGCACCTCGCGCAGGACCAGCTTGAAGCGGTTGCCGGCCAGTGCGCCACGCTGCAGCTTGCGATTGTGCCAGGTCGCTTCGAGCACTTCGATCTCGTCACTGGCCAGCTCGGCCAGGTCCGGCGCAATGCGCTTGGGCAGGTGCACGCTGAAACGCTGGGTGGTGACCGCGTGGCGGTCTTTCATGCCGGCGTAACTCACCGCCATTTCCGGCAGGCCCGCCCACTTGGCCAGCACCTTGGCCACATGCACGGTGTTCGCACCGCGCTTTCGGATGTGCAGCAACAGGTGCTCGCCTTCGCCGGTGGCCTCGAAGGCCGGCAGCTCGTCAACCTGGAAATCGTCTGGCGTGGTGCGGATGCGCGCCGTCAACAACGGCGCACCAAATGCCAACGGCAGCGGAATCATGCCGCCACCAGCAACACGACCGCCTGTGCGGCAATGCCTTCACCACGGCCGGTGAAGCCCAGTTTTTCCGAGGTGGTGGCCTTGACGCTGACTGCATCCAGCGGCAACTGCAGCAGGCCGCCGATGCGCTCACGCATCGCCAGCGCATGCGGGCCAACCTTCGGCCGCTCGCAGATCACGGTGATGTCGGTGTTGCCGACGCGCCAGCCGCGCTCGCGCAGCAGGCTGTCGCAATGACGCACGAAGTCGCTGCTGTCGGCGCCCTTCCAGCGGTCGTCACTGGGTGGGAAATGCTGGCCGATGTCGCCCAGCGCCAGCGCACCGAGCATCGCATCGCACAAGGCGTGCAGGATCACGTCGCCATCGCTGTGCGCAAGCACGCCACAGCTGTGTGGAACGTTCACGCCGCCAAGCATGATGTGATCGCCTTCGCCGAAGGCATGGACGTCGTAGCCCTGGCCGATGCGGACGGGCGGGAACGGTGCGGTGCTCATGGATGCAACCCTTGCAGCAGGGCCACGCGGGCGGTCAGCCGGCGCGGCGGGAAAGTACGAATTCGAACCGGTCCAGATCGGCCGGGGTGGTGACCTTGAAGTTGTCCTCGCTGCCTTCCACCAGCAGCGGGCGCTGGCCCTGGCGCTCCATGGCCATCGCCTCGTCGGTGACTTCAACACCGGCGGCAGCGGCGTCGGACAGCGCGCGGCTGAGCTGGTGGCGGCGGAACAGCTGCGGGGTCAGTGCACGCCAGAGGCGCTCACGCGGCTCGGTGCCATCGATGCCACCGTCGTCGCCTGCACGCTTGAGCGTGTCACGTACCGGTGCGGCCAGGATCGCCCCCACCGGGTCGGTACGACCGACTTCAAGCAGGCGGCCGAGATCGGCCGGCGACAGGTTCGGCCGCGCGGCATCGTGGACCAGTACGAACTCATCAGCGCGCACCGTCTCCGGCAGCGCCTGCAGGCCAGCCAGCACCGAAGCGGCACGGGTCGCGCCACCGATGCAGGTCAGCACCGGCTTGCCCGCCCACTCGTTCCAGCCGGGCCAGTCGGCGTCGTCCTGGCCGATCACCACCATCGCCCCGGCCACGGCCGGGTGCGCCAGCAGGGCGTCCAGGGTATGGGCAAGCAGGATCTGTCCCCCTGCCTGCAGGTATTGCTTGGGCAACGGCGCGCCGAAGCGGGTGCCACGACCCGCAGCCGGAACCACGACCCAGATGGCCGCACTCATGGCACGTCCGCCGGGTGGTCGCCAACCTGCGCACTGACACCTGCCGCAGGCTGCGCCGGATGGACCGGCGCATCCTCGACCACACGATAGAACTTCTCGCCGGGCTTGATCATGCCCAGCTCGCTGCGTGCGCGCTCCTCGATGGCGGACTGGCCTTCCTTGAGGTCCTTCACTTCGGCAGCGAGCGCATCGTTGCGCTGCTGCAGACCCTCATTGTCCCGCTCCTGGTTGGCGACCTGGGCTTCGAGCATCATCACTTCGCCCGAATTGCCCGGACCGAACCAGAAGCGGTACTGCAGCCAGCCCAGCAGCAGGGCCAGCACCAGCAGCATCCAGCGCCAGTCGCGCATCGGCTCAGCGCTTCAGCGAAACGAACGCGTCACGACCGGCGTAACGCGCGCCGGCGCCGAGGGCTTCCTCGATGCGCAGCAGCTGGTTGTACTTGGCCACGCGATCGCTGCGGCACAGCGAACCGGTCTTGATCTGGGTGGCGGTGGTAGCCACTGCGATGTCGGCGATGGTGGTGTCTTCGGTTTCGCCCGAACGGTGCGAGACCACCGCGGCATAACCGGCGCGGTCGGCCATGGCGATCGCTTCCAGGGTTTCGCTCAGGGTGCCGATCTGGTTGACCTTGATCAGGATCGCGTTGGCGGTGCCCGAGTCGATGCCTTCCTGGAAGATCTTCGGGTTGGTCACGAACAGGTCGTCACCGACCAGCTGCACCTTCTTGCCGATGCGGTCGGTCAGCAGCTTCCAGCCAGCCCAGTCGTTCTCGGCCAGGCCGTCTTCGATCGTGATGATCGGGTACTGCGCGGCCCAGTCGGCGAGGAAGTCGACGAACTGCTCGGAGGTCAGGCGCTTGTTCTCGCCGACCAGGTTGTACTTGCCGTTCTCGAAGAATTCGCTGGAGGCGACGTCCAGGCCCAGCAGCACGTCTTCACCGGCGGTGTAGCCGGCCTTGCCGATCGCTTCAAGGATGGTGTCCAGCGCTTCGACGTTGCTGCGGAAGTCCGGAGCAAAGCCGCCTTCGTCGCCGACCGCCGTGCTCAGGCCGTGGCCCTTCAGCACCGACTTCAGCGAATGGAAGATTTCGGTACCGGCACGCAGCGCTTCGGAGAACGAGGTGAAGCCGACCGGCAACACCATGAATTCCTGGAAGTCGACGTTGTTGTCGGCGTGCGCGCCGCCGTTGATGATGTTCATCATCGGCACCGGCAGCGACGGGGTCACGCCGGTCCTGGCGGCCAGGTACTGCCACAGCGCCTGCTTGTTCGATGCGGCGGCGGCGTGCGCAGCGGCCATCGAAACACCCAGCAGTGCGTTGGCGCCCAGGCGGCCCTTGTTCTCGGTGCCGTCGAGATCGATCAGGCGACGGTCGAGGCCGGCCTGGTCGGTGGCCTCAAAACCCTTCAGCGCGGCGGCAATCGTGGTGTTGACGTTGTCGACGGCCTTGCGCACGCCCTTGCCCAGGTAACGGGTCTTGTCGCCGTCACGCAGCTCGACCGCTTCCTTGGTGCCGGTCGAGGCGCCGGAGGGAACCGCGGCACGACCGAACGAACCGTCCTCCAGGATGACTTCGGCTTCCAGCGTGGGGTTGCCACGACTGTCGAGGATTTCACGGGCGTGGATGCTGCGGATCGTGCTCATGGTCGGACCGGTTACCTGTCTGGAGAGGGGGCGACAAAACGAATGCCGCGTGATTATCCCCGGCTGCCCGCCACTTGCCAAATGGCGTGGGCGGCTTCAGCCCCAGCTGGACCCGATCACGATCAGGATCATCGACACCAGCATCACCAGCAATGCACCAGCAAGCGCCGCCAGGATGGGGCCACGCCGCCGTCGCCAGGCCAGCACCATCGCAACCGGGCTACCCAGGAAGGACAGCACCATCGTGACCAGTGCGCCCAGCAACCACCATTGCGTGGTCTGCACGCCGTTGTTCCCGTCCCCCGGCGGCCGGAAACCGGCCGTGAAGGCCAGTACGCCCACCACCAGGGCGATCCAGGTCAACACGGACAGCCCCAGGGCGATCAGGCCCCAGGGCCAGCCTCGCGCCGATGTGGTCGCATTCATCAAAGCACTCCGTAGAACAGGGCGCCGAGCCACAGCGAGAGCAGGATGATCGCCAGGCCGGCGGCCACCTTGCCGCGATTCAGCCTCCAGGCCTGCACAGCAGCAGCGACGCATCCCACTGCACCGAGCAGCTCTGCCACCAGCAGCGCAATGAAGTACGCGCTTAGATCGAGTGCGCTGCTGCCATCACCCGGCGGCCGCACGGACGCGGCACCGATCAGCACCAGCCCGAACATGCCCACAGTGAACAGCACGGCCAGGCCCAGTGCGATCAGGCCCCACGGCCACTGTTTCCAATGCCGGCGGCGGCGCTGGGTTTCCAGCGCCAGCCACGGGTCACGACTCACGCGAAGCGCGAGAAGCCGTGCTTCTTGGTCACTGCGTCGAGTTCCATCAAGGTCTCAAGCAGTGCTTCCATCTGGTCCAGCGGCCACGCATTGGGGCCATCGGACAGCGCCTTGGACGGATCCGGATGGGTCTCGGCGAACAAGCCGGAGATGCCCACCGCCACGGCGGCACGCGCCAGCACCGGCACGTGCTCGCGCTGGCCACCGGAACTGGTGCCCTGCCCGCCCGGCAGCTGCACCGAATGGGTGGCGTCGAACACCACCGGGCAACCGGTGTCGCGCATCACCGCCAGCGAACGCATGTCGCTGACCAGGTTGTTGTAGCCGAAGCTGGCACCACGTTCGCAGACCATGATCTGCTCGTTGCCGGTGGCCTTGGCCTTCTCCACGACCGGCTTCATGTCCCACGGCGCCAGGAACTGGCCCTTCTTGATGTTGACCGGCTTGCCGGCCGAGCACACCTTGCGGATGAAGTCGGTCTGGCGGACCAGGAACGCCGGGGTCTGCAGCACGTCCACCACCGAGGCCACTTCGTCCATCGGGGTGTATTCGTGGACGTCGGTCAGCACCGGCACGCCGATCTGCTTCCTGACCTCGGCCAGGACCTTCAGGCCCTCTTCCATGCCCGGGCCACGGAACGCGGTGCCCGAAGTACGGTTGGCCTTGTCGAAGCTGGACTTGAAGATGAAGTTGACGCCGAGCTTGTCGGTGACTTCCTTCAACTTGCCGGCGGTATCGAGCTGCAGCTGCATCGACTCGATCACGCAGGGGCCGGCGATCAGGAACAGGGGCTGGTCCAGCCCGACCTCGAATCCACACAGTTTCATGGCGTTTCCTTGTTGTCCGCAGCACCGGTCGGGCCGGTGCGCTGGGGGTTGAAGCATGCAGGATGGGGGCCGAAGCCCCCATTCACAAGTCAGGCGCGCGCTTCGGAAAGCAGCTTGCCGCCGGCCTTGCGCTCGCGAGCGGCGCGGATGAAACCGATGAACAGCGGATGGCCGTCACGCGGCGTGGACAGGAATTCCGGGTGCGCCTGACAGGCCAGGAACCACGGGTGCGCGTCGCGCGGCAGTTCGACCACTTCCACCAGGGTGTCGTCCATCGACTTGCCGGCGATCACCAGGCCGGCATCTTCCAGCTGGGTGCGGTAACGGTTGTTGAACTCGTAACGGTGGCGGTGACGCTCGGCGACGACGTCCTTGCCATACAGCTCGCGGGCCAGCGTGCCCGGCTTCAGGCGCTGTTCCTGCAGGCCCAGGCGCATGGTGCCGCCGAGGTCGCTCTTGTCGTCGCGCTTTTCCACGTCACCGGTCGCGGTGCGCCATTCGGTGATCAGGCCGATCACCGGGTTCGGCGACTGGCGGTCGTTCTCGGTGCTGTTGGCACCTTCCAGGCCGACCACGTTGCGCGCGTAGTCGACCACGGCCGCCTGCATGCCGTAGCAGATGCCGAAGTACGGCACCTGCTGCTCGCGGGCGAACTTCGAGGTCAGCACCTTGCCTTCGAAACCACGGTCACCGAAACCACCCGGCACCAGGATGCCGTCGACATCGGCCAGTGCGGCCATGTCGGTGCCTTCCAGGTCCTGTGCTTCCAGCCACTTCAGGTTGACCTTGGTGCGCTGGCGCAGGCCACCGTGCTTGAGGGCTTCGCCGACCGACTTGTAGGCATCCTGGTGATCGACGTACTTGCCAACCACGGCGATGGTCACTTCGTCCAGCGGATGCAGGGTCGCGTCGACCGCGTCTTCCCACATCGACAGGTCGACCGGGCCGGCCTTGTCGGCCAGCTTCAGCTGGTTGACCACGATCTCGTCCAGGCCCTGCGCGTGCAGGCCCGACGGAATGCGGTACAGCACGTCCACGTCCGGCACGCTGATCACCGCGCGCTCGGAGACGTTGGTGAACTGGGCGATCTTGCGGCGCTCCGAATCCGGCACCGCCTGCTCGGAGCGGCACAGCAGCACGTCCGGCTGGATGCCGATCGAGCGCAGCTCCTTCACCGAATGCTGGGTCGGCTTGGTCTTCAGCTCGCCGGCGGCGCCGATGTACGGCACCAGGGTAAGGTGCATGAACAGCGCCTTCTCCGGGCCACGCTCGGTGCGCACCTGGCGGATCGCTTCCAGGAACGGCAGCGACTCGATGTCGCCGACAGTACCGCCGATCTCGACCAGCGCCACGTCGTAACCTTCCGTGGCTTCATCGATGCAGCGGCGGATCTCGTCGGTGATGTGCGGGATGACCTGCACGGTCGCGCCCAGGTAGTCGCCACGGCGCTCCTTGCGGATCACGTTCTCGTAGATGCGGCCGGTGGTGACCGAGTTCTTGCGGCTCAGGCGGGTGCGCACGAAGCGCTCGTAGTGGCCCAGGTCGAGGTCGGTCTCGGCGCCGTCGTCGGTGACGTAGACCTCACCGTGCTGGAACGGGCTCATGGTGCCCGGGTCGACGTTGATGTACGGGTCGAGCTTCATCATCGTGACCTTCAGGCCACGGGCTTCGAGAATGGCGGCCAGTGACGCAGCGGCAATGCCTTTGCCGAGCGAGGACACCACGCCGCCGGTTACGAAAATCAAGGGAGTCATGGCTGCAAGCATCCTGTCTGGAAATGGAAAACGGCAGCACCACGCGCACCCGGAGGGCGGGCATGGAGCTTGAAGGGGGTTTTCCGGTTCGCTGGGGCAGCGAGGGAGGTGCTGGGCCGTGCGGCGGCAGGCGCCGGACGGGGACCACCCTGCGAGGTCGGGGCGGCCGTGCCGGTCAAATCGACCGTCACCTGCGACCCGCATTGCTGGCGACCACGCATGGCCGTGCCAGCCCATTCGCAAAGGGTGGACACGCACTTACTCCCGGAAAGCCATAGTTTACAGATTGATGGCCGCCAACCCAAGGGGCAGTTGCGGCCATCACCCAAAAGAAACGCCCCGCTGGGCGGGGCGTCGGGGGGCGAATCCCTTGCGGCAGGGGCTTCGGAGGGCGGAAGAATTACTTCTTCTTCCGCGCCTCTTCTTCCTCTTCCTGCTGCGGGGCCGGCTGGCCCTGCGCCTTCATTTCGGCATTGGCCTGGGCGCGGCGCTTGGCCTTGGCATCGGCTTCGGCCTGCGCCTTGTCGGCCTGGCCACCCTGCTGCGGGGCCGGCTGGCCGGCGTTCTGCGCCACCACCAGCGGCACTGCAACGGCGGCAGCGGCCAGGATCGCAATGGTCAGCAACTTCTTCATGAGGTCCTCCTCGCGGTATGGCTTGGATGTTTCGACCCAACGGGGGTCGCCGGCATTCAGATTCCAGTGGCTGCCATTTTACCCCCTCTGCGTCGCCGAGACTGAACCGCAGGCGTGCAAAATCCGGTGCCAGACCCCACACTTGCCCGTCGCTCCAAGCTTTCGAAGACAGATGAACGCCCGCTATAACGCCGCCGATATTGAAGTCCTGTCCGGCCTTGACCCGGTCAAGCGCCGTCCCGGCATGTATACCGACACCGCGCGCCCGAACCACCTGGCGCAGGAAGTGATCGACAACTCGGTGGACGAGGCCCTCGCCGGCCACGCCCGCTCGATCGAGATCACCCTGTACAAGGACGGCAGCGTGGAGGTCAGCGATGACGGCCGCGGCATGCCGGTGGACATCCACCCGGAAGAGAAGATCCCGGGTGTCGAGCTGATCCTGACCCGCCTGCATGCGGGCGGCAAGTTCAGCAACAACAACTACACCTTCTCCGGCGGTCTGCACGGCGTCGGCGTCAGCGTGGTCAATGCGCTGTCGACCCTGGTGGAAGTGCACATCAAGCGCGAAGGTGCCGAGCACCGCATCACCTTCCGCAACGGCGACCGCGCCACGCCGCTGGAAGTGGTCGGCAGCGTCGGCAAGAAGAACACCGGCACCCGCGTGCGCTTCTGGCCTGACCCGAAATACTTCGACACGCCCAAGTTCGCGGTGCGCGCGCTGAAGCACCTGCTGCGTGCCAAGGCCGTGCTGTGCCCGGGGCTGACGGTCAAGCTGACCGATGAGGCCACCGGTGAAGTCGACACCTGGTACTACGAAGACGGCCTGCGCGATTACCTGAAGCTGGAACTGGGCGAACGCGAATCGCTGCCGGCCGACCTGTTCGTCGGCAACCTGAAGAAGGACACCGAGGTGGTGGACTGGGCCGTGGCCTGGCTGCCGGAAGGCGAGCTGGTGCAGGAAAGCTACGTCAACCTGATTCCCACCGCCCAGCACGGCACCCACGTCAACGGCCTGCGTACCGGCCTGACCGAGGCGCTGCGCGAGTTCTGCGACTTCCGCAACCTGCTGCCGCGTGGCGTCAAGCTGGCCCCGGAAGACGTATGGGACCGCGTGTCGTTCGTGCTGTCGCTGAAGATGACCGACCCGCAGTTCAGTGGCCAGACCAAGGAACGCCTGTCCTCGCGCCAGGCCGCGGGCTTCGTTGAAGGCGCCGCCCACGATGCCTTCAGCCTGCTGTTGAACCAGAACGTCGAGCTGGGCGAGAAAATCGCGCAGATCGCCATCGAGCGCGCCAGCGCACGCCTGAAGACCGAGAAGCTGGTCGTCCGCAAGAAGGTCACCCAAGGCCCGGCCCTGCCCGGCAAGCTGGCCGACTGCATCAGCCAGGACCTGTCGCGCACCGAGCTGTTCCTGGTGGAAGGTGACTCGGCAGGGGGCAGCGCCAAGCAGGCCCGCGACAAGGACTTCCAGGCCATCATGCCGTTGCGCGGCAAGATCCTGAACACCTGGGAAGTCTCGTCCAACAGCGTGCTGGCCTCGGAGGAAGTACACAACCTGGCCATCGCCATCGGCTGCGACCCCGGCAAGGACGACATCAGCGGCCTGCGTTACGGCAAGGTCATCATCCTGGCCGACGCGGACTCCGACGGCCTGCACATCGCAACCCTGCTGACCGCACTGTTCCTGAAGCACTTCCCGGCGCTGGTCGATGCCGGCCACGTGTTCGTGGCGATGCCGCCGCTGTTCCGCATCGACGTGGGCAAGCAGGTGTTCTACGCCCTGGACGAAGAAGAAAAGCGCTCGATGCTGGACAAGATCGAACGCGAGAAGATCAAGGGCGCCATCAACGTGACCCGCTTCAAGGGCCTGGGCGAGATGAACCCGCCGCAGCTGCGTGAATCCACCATCCACCCGGATACGCGCCGCCTGGTGCAGCTGACCGTGGACGATCGCGAGCAGACGAGCTCGCTGATGGACATGCTGCTGGCCAAGAAGCGCGCTTCCGACCGCAAGGGCTGGCTGGAGTCGAAGGGCGATCTGGCCTCGCTGGAGGTCTGATCTTGGCACGGGGTCGGATCTCTTTGCCTGGCAAACGGCTCTGACCCGCTGCCCGGTAGTGCCGGCTCATGCGCCCTTGGCATTACGCCGCCATCGGCAAACCCGGCGGCGGCATAATGCGCGTCCACCCGTGTGGACCATCGTATTGGCCAGCCACTCGCTGCTGTTCCCCGCCCTGCCGCTGCACAGCGCGCGGTTGGTGCTGAGCCCGATCCGCCGTGACGACGCGGCCGCGCTGTTCGCGCTGCAATCCAATCCGGACGTGATGCGCTGGTGGAACCATCCGGCCTGGACACGACCTGCCGAAGCCCGCGAACAGATCGACGACGACCTTGCCGCGCACGCGATCGGCACCCAGTTGAAGCTGGCCCTGCGCGAATCACCCAACGGCCCACTGCTGGGCGTCTGCGTCGCATTCGCCATTGATCGTGAGGCCATGCGGGCCGAGATCGGCTATCTGCTGGCGCCCGACCGCCAGGGCCAGGGCTACATGCATGAGGCCCTGCAGCAGATGCTGGGCTATCTGTTCCACACCCTGCACCTGCACCGCATCGAAGCCGAGATCGATCCACGCAACGTACCCTCGGCACATGTGCTTGACCGCCTCGGCTTCCACCGCGAGGGGGTGCTGCGCCAGCGCTGGCGCATCCAGGGCGAGCTTTCGGACTCGGCCGTCTATGGCCTGCTGGCCAACGACGAAGCGGCAGCCGCCCTGCCCGTTTGATCCAATCTGGCCGCAAGCCGCTGCAGAACGTGGCCATGGCTTTGGACACATACGGCATGGCACTCCACCGGCCTAGCATCGGAACCCCCTTCCGCTGCCGATCCGGTGCCATGAAGTCCCTGCTGCACACTGCCGCGCTCTGCGTCGGCCTGCTCATCGCCCCCACCAGCGTGCTGGCCGCGCCCGCCGCTGACACCAAGCCCGATTCGAAAGACGACAGGACCGACGCGCCTGCGCTGCCCGCCGATGCGTCGGCGCGCCAGAGCATGCGCCTGGCCGGCCGCACCCTGGACTACACCGCCACCGTCGGCACCCTGCCGGTGCGCGATGAGAAGGGCAAGGTCATCGCCGATGTGGTGTTCACTGCGTACACGATGCCGGGCAAGGACCGGCCGGTGACGTTCGCGCTCAATGGCGGGCCCGGTGCCTCGTCGGTGTACCTCAACATGGGCGCGATCGGGCCCAAGGTGGTCACCTTCGGTTCGGAAGGCGACAGCGCCTCGGCGCCCGCCACCCTGCATGACAACCCGGGCACCTGGCTGGATTTCACCGACCTGGTATTCATCGACCCGGTCGGCACCGGTTTCAGCCGCGCGCGCATCGGCGATGACGAGGCGAAGAAGCAGCTGTACAACCCCGGCGCCGACATCGAGTACCTGTCGCGCTCGATCTACGACTGGCTGCTGCGCAACCAGCGCATGGCGTCACGCAAGTACCTGACCGGCGAGAGCTACGGCGGCTATCGCGGCCCGCGCATCACCCATTTCCTGCAGACCCGGCTGGGCGTGGCGATGAACGGCCTGGTACTGGTCTCGCCGTACCTGAGCCCGACGCTGGAAGACAACGCCGACGTCTCGCCGATGGCATGGATGCAGACGCTGCCGTCGATCGCCGCGGCGCACCTGGAGCGCCAGGGCAGGCTCACCGACGCGGCAATGCGCGAGGTGGTGGAGTACACCCGTGGCGATTACGCCACCGCGTTGATGAAGGGCCGCAGCGATCCGCAGGCGACCGAGGCGATGCTGCGCCGGGTGACCGAGCTGACCGGGCTTGACCCGCAGTTCGTGCGCCGTGCCGGTGGCCGTCTTGAAACCCAGGCCTACCTGCGCGAAGTATTCCGCGACAAGGGCACGCTGGGCAGCCGCTACGACTCCAATGTGACCGCGTTCGATCCATTCCCGAATCACCCGGAGCAGCGCGCCAATGATCCGCTGCTGGACAGCATCATTGCGCCGACCACCACGGCGATGGTCGACTTCGTGACGCGCGTGGTCGGCTGGAAGGTGGATGCACGCTACCAGGCGCTGAACTACGACGTGAATCGGTTGTGGGACCGCAACGGCGAGCTGCGCCAGGGTGCGGTGACCCAGCTGCGCCAGGCGGTGGCGATCGATCCGCATCTGCAGGTGCTGATCGTGCATGGCTGGAACGACCTGTCGTGCCCGTTCATGGGTTCGATCCTGACGGTGGACCAGATGCCGGCGATGGGCAGCAACCCGGACCGGGTGCAGGTGCGGAGCTATCCGGGCGGGCACATGTTCTACAGCCGGGCGGACAGCCAGGCGGCGTTCCGCAAGGATGTGCAGGCGCTGTTCCAGCGTAATTGAGGGGTTCGGCCGGGCCTGCGGCCCGGCACCCGCCGGATCGACGGCAACGGCAACTGCAACGGCAAAAGCAGGGTTTCCGTGGGCTGGCGAGGTGGGGTGGGGTTGCAGGACACGCCGTAAACCCGTCCCTGGGGGCTCGATGGCGCCATCCATGGCGCCAACGGTCCTGCAACCCCACCCCACCCCGCCGCTGACAGGTTCCTGCTGCTGTTGGTGGGTCCGACCGTTGGTCGGCACGGGATCGGATCCCTGCTTCTGCTCTGGTAGGTGTCGACCTTGGTCGACACGATGTGTCCGGAAGAATTCTCTGCCCATGAAAAAGCCCGCCGGATACCGGCGGGCTTTTTCGTTTGCAACCCTGGCGTGGCGATCAGGTCCAGCCGAACAGCTCGAACAGCTTCAGGATCAGGTACGCACAGCCGCCGGCTGCCGGGATGGTCAGGATCCAGGCCCAGACGATGCGTTCGATCACGCCGAACTTCAGCGAGCGCGGGTTCTTGGCGAAGCCGACGCCCATGATCGCGGTGGAGATGCTGTGCGTGGTCGAGACCGGCATGCCGAAGTGGGCGGCCAGGGTCAGGATGGTGGCCGAGCTGGTCTCCGCGGCGAAGCCGTGGATCGGGTGCAGCTTGACCATCTTGTGGCCCAGGGTCTTGATGATCTTCCAGCCGCCCGAAGCGGTACCGGCGGCCATCACAACCGCACAGGTCAGCACGATCCACATCGCGATGCCGTCACCGGCGTGGGCGTCCGGGTGCATGAAGGCCAGCCAGGACGGCAGGTCATCCAGTGCGCCGGTGGCCTCGGCACCGATCAGGGTCATGGCGATGATGCCCATGGTCTTCTGCGCATCGTTGTGGCCGTGGGCGAAGCCCATGTAGGCCGCCGAGGCGATCTGGGCCTTGCCGAAGAAGGCATTGACGATGCGCGGGCGGGCCAGGCGACCGATGGCGCCACCGATCCTGGCCAGGCCGGCGATCAGGCCCCACAGCAGCACCATCACCACGATGCCGAGCAGGAAACCGGCGATCGGCGAGGTGATCATCGGCACGAACACCTTCCACAGCAGGCCCTTGTTCTGCGCCCAGCTGCCCAGGCGCTCGGACCAGATCAGCGCGTCCCAGTTGTTGTGGGCAGCCGCCAGGCCGGCGCCGCAGAGGCCACCGATCAGCGCATGCGAGGACGAGGACGGCAGGCCCTTCCACCAGGTGATCAGGTTCCAGATGATGCCGCCCAGCAGCGCGCACAGGATCACCTGCGGGGTGACCTCGACCACGTTGGTGTTGAGCAGGCCCGAAGCGATGGTCAGCGCCACCGCGGTGCCGGTCAGCGCACCGATGAGGTTCATGAAGGCGGCCAGCATCACCGCCCAGCCGGGCGAGAGCACCTTGGTCGCCACCACGGTGGCAATGGAGTTGGCGGTGTCGTGGAAGCCGTTGATGAACTCGAAGACGAGCGCGGCCAGGATCACCACCAGGACAAGGGTCAACATGCGGCGGCGTCCGTCAGCTGTTCTTCAACACGATCTGGTAAGCAACCACGCCTGCCTCGCGGCAACGGTCGATGGCCTTTTCCAGGATCTCGAAGAATTCCTTCAGCAGGAACATCTGCAGGTTGTCCAGGCGGCCGGAATAGATGTCGCGGTACAGCTCGAGCATCAGGCGGTCGGCCTCGTTTTCCAGCGAGCGCAGCTTCTCGTTCAGCGCGGTCATCCGGTCCAGGTTCATGTGGCGCAGGTCGGCCACCATCTCCACCACCACGCCGGCGGCCTGTTCCAGCATCGCCGCGCGCGGCGCGAAGTCGATGTGCTCCAGGTGGGTCGTGGCCAGCGAATAGCGATCGGCGAATTTCTCGATCTGCTTGGGGATCTTGTACAGGGCCGAGCCCAGCGCTTCGATGTCTTCGCGCTCGATCGGGGTCATGAAGCTGTCCACCAGCGCCTGGCTGATCTTGTCCGAGGCCGCGCGCTCGCGCAGGCGGGCCAGCTTGAAGGCGTCCAGCGCGGGCTGGCGGTCGGCCTCGCGCAGCATGGAATGCAGCGCCTTGGCGGCGTCGGAGGCCGCGACGGCAGCCTCATCGAGCAGGGTGTAGAACTGTTTGCCGGAACCGAAAATGGTCTGCAGAGAGAACATTGAGAAACCTGTCAGCCGTCGCGGGAAGGACGGCACCAGACGGAATTATGACGGCTAGATGACCATCTCGGGTATCCCCGCCCCCTTTCCGGGGCTCGGAACCCCGAACCTGAACAGGCGGTTGCCACCCTGCCACGCCCCTTTGCTAAGATGCCAGCGCGCCTTCGGGCGCACCTTATGGACGACGACCCTTATCCCCCTGCGCCGCGCCGGACCCCGTTCCTGAGCGCCTGCCGCCATCGCAAGCACCCGCCCTCCCTGCCACCAACCGGGGACGACGCCCGTGTTTGAAATGATCCTGATTGTCTTCGCGCTTGTTCTGCTGAACGGCTTCTTCGCCATGTCCGAGATGTCGGTCATGACCTCGCGCAAGAGCCGCCTGAAGCAGATGGCCGCCACCTCCAAGCGCGCGGCCAAGGCGCTGGAGCTGTCCGAGAAGCCGGAGAGCTTCCTGTCCACCGTGCAGATCGGCATCACCGTGATCGGCGTGCTGACCGGCTACCTCGGCGGCGAAGCGCTGGGCGAAGCCTTCGCCGGCTGGATCCAGGGCCTGATGCCGGGCTTCGCCTATGCCGGCAACATCGGTACCGCGCTGGCGGTCAGCCTGATCACCTTCATTACGCTGATCTTCGGCGAACTGGTGCCCAAGCGCCTGGCGCTGACCCGTTCGGAGGCCATTGCCGGCCTGGTCGCGATGCCGATGAGCTGGCTGGCCAAGCTCGCCCTGCCCTTCGTCTGGCTGCTGTCCAAAACCACCCAGCTGGTGCTGCGCCTGTTCGGCCTGGGCAAGGATGAAGTCGCCTCGGTGACCGAAGAAGAGATCCGCATGCTGGTCGCCGAAAGCCACGAGGCCGGCGTGATCGATGCCCACGAGCGCGACATGATGAACCGCGTCATGCGCCTGGGCGACCGCACCGCCGACAGCCTGATGACCCCGCGCAACCGCATCGCGTGGCTGGATACCCAGGCCGGGCTGGAGCGCAACCTGGAAATCATGGCCGAACACGAGTTCTCCCGGTACCCGGTGTACCGCGACAACGACATGGACGTGGTCGGCGTGCTCGAACTGAAATCGCTGGCCACGCGCATGGCGCGCGGCGACAACGCGCTGTTCCAGACCCTGCGCGAACCCCTGTACGTCTCCGAATCGACCCACGCGATGAAGCTGCTGGAAATCTTCCGCGAGGAACAGCAGTCGATGGCACTGGTGGTGGACGAGTACGGCGAGATCCAGGGCCTGGTGACCATCAGCGACCTGATGGGCGCGGTGGTCGGCCGCCTGCAGGCGGTGGAGAACGCCGACGAGGACGCGCTGGTGGTGACCCGCGAAGACGGCTCGCTGCTGGTGGACGGCTCGCTGCCGATCGAAGACGTGCGCGAACTGATCGGCAGCAACGACCTGCCCGACGCCGAGGACGGCGACTACTACACGCTGGCCGGCATGTGCATCCATTACTTCGGCCGCATTCCGCACGCAGGCGAGTACTTCGACTGGGCGGGCTGGCGCTTCGAAGTGGTTGACCTGGACGGTGCGCGCGTGGACAAGCTGCTGCTGCGCACGTTGTCCGACGAGCAGGCCGATGAGCTCACCGCCTGAGGCCGGCAAGGGTCCGGGCGACGAGCGCCCGGCCTATCGCAACGAGGGCATCCGTACCCTGCTGGAGATGTTCGCCTCTGGCGATCCCGCCGAGCACATGCCGCTGGGCCAGATCCTCGGCAACCTGCAGCAGAGCGCGTTCGGCGTGTTCCTGTTCGTGGCGATCCTGCCGTCGTTCATCCCGATCCCGGGCATGGGCGGCGCGGTCAGCGGCCCACTGGTGGTCCTGATCGGCCTGCAGATGCTGTTCTGCCTGCGCCGGCCCTGGCTGCCCGGCTTCATCGCCCGCCGCGGGCCGAAGCGCGGCACCATGCATCGTTTCCTGGACCGCATCGACCGACCGCTGCGGCGCCTGGACAAGATGCTGAAACCCCGCCTGCCGCAGCTGCTGACACCGCTGCCCGCCCACGCCTTCAGTGGCCTGCTGCTGGTGTTGCTGGGCCTGCTGCTGTCGTTGCCGATTCCCTTCACCAATTTCCTGTTCGGCTTCCAGCTGCTGCTGTTCTCGCTGGCGCTGCTGGAACGCGATGGCGCGCTGATGCTGTTCAACTGGATCGCCGCCGTGGCAGCGATCGCGTTCTTCGGTTTCAGTTCGGGGCAGCTGGTGGGTTATACGGTGGAGCTGTTCCAGCGCTGGTTCTGATCCGGAATCCGGTAGAGCCGGCCGCTGGCCGGCTGCCACGTTTCCAGGTTTGCCGGCCAGCGGCCGGCACTACCAATACCGGACATCGGTCATCACCGAAGATCAATGAAACCGTTGTCGGCCAGCGCCGCCGGTTCGTCCTGCACCGCCGACAGCACGAACGTCAACGCCTTGCCCAGCAGCGTGCCCGGACCGTCCCAGTACTCGGCACTGTCGGCGCGCACATGGATCAGGCGAAGGTTGGGGTCATCCTTGCCACCGGGGAAGAACAGCTTCATCGCCGGTGACCACAGCTCCTCGATCTTCGCGCGATCGTCGACCACGCGTGCCCGCCCCGCCACCGACACATAGGTGTTCTTCGAGGGCGAGGCATACGCCACGTTGACCCGCGGGTCGAGCGCGATCTCGGCCACCTTGGGGCTGTCGCCGGTGATCACGAACCACAGGTCACCGTCGAAGGCGACCTGCTGGGTGGCCAACGGCCGGCTGTAGAGGCGGCCATCGACGCCGGTGGTGGTGAACATCGCCACCTCCACGTCCTTGATCAGTTCTGCCAGTTGGGCAATGTGTTCGGCGCGGGTGTCGGCCATGTGGGGGCTCCTTCGATATGAGCCCCCATCAGACGCGGTTCGGCCGCAATGGGCCGTGACGCAATTGTTCAGCCCGCGTGGCGGGCGTGCCAGGCCTGCATCGCCAGTTCGAACGAGCGCAGGCGCGCGCGGTGGTCGTACAGGTTGGCGGTGAGCATCAGCTCGTCGGGCTTGTGCCGTTCGACGAACGCGGCAATGCCCTCCGCCACCTGCTGCGGATCGCCCAGCACGGTGCAGGCCAGCGCCCGCTCCACGCCCAGTTTTTCGTGCGGCTCCCAGAAGGACTCGATGTCGTCGATCGGTGCCGGAATCTTGCCCGGTCGGCCGCGACGCAGGTTCACGAAACTCTGCTGCTGGCTGGTGAACAGGCGCCGCGATTCGGTTTCGCTGTCGCTGGCAACGACGTTCAGGGCCAGCATCGCGTGCGGCTGCTTCAGCGTGGCCGAGGGGCGGAACTCGCGCCGGTATACAGCAACGGCTTCATCCATCGCGTCGGGTGCGAAGTGCGAGGCGAACGCATACGGCAGGCCCATCGAGGCGGCCATGCGCGCACCGAACAGGCTCGAACCGAGGATCCAGGTCGGCACCCGCAGGCCGCCACCCGGAACCGCCTGCACCGCCTGCCCGGGTTGTACCGGCTCGAAGTAATGCAGCAGCTCGCGCACGTCCTGCGGGAACTGGTCGGCGCTGTCGAAGTAGCGGCGCAGCGCACGCGCGGTCGGCTGGTCGGTACCGGGTGCACGGCCCAGGCCGAGGTCGATGCGGTCCGGATACAGCGAAGCCAGCGTGCCGAACTGCTCGGCCACCTGCAGCGGGGCATGGTTGGGCAGCATGATGCCGCCGGCACCGACGCGGATGCGCTTTGTGCCACCCGCCACGTGGCCGATCAGCACGGCGGTGGCCGCGCTGGCGATGCCCGGCATGTTGTGGTGTTCGGCCAACCAGTAGCGGCGGTAGCCCAGCGCATCGGCGTGCTGGGCCAGTTCCAGCATGTTGGCGAAAGCGGCGGTGGTGTCACTGCCCTCGCAGACCGGGGCCAGGTCAAGGATCGACAACGGGATCATCAGGCGTTTTTCCGTCACAGGATCCCCCATGCATGGGGTCGGCCAGGCGCCGCGGCCAGTGACGGTGGCGGGATGCTGATTCCCGTGTGGCGGGTTCAGGGCTGACCGGGCCGATCCGGGGTGCCCTGATGCGCCAAGCGCGATTGGTAGTGCCGGCCGCTGGCCGGCATACAGGTAGATGGCTTCGCAGCCGGCCAGCGGCCGGCTCTACCGCGGAAGCGTCAGAACGCGCTGGGGCGCGGCTCCGGCAGCGGCTGGTCGACCATCGGCTTCAGCTCGGCATCCAGCGCCACGCGCTCATCGAACACGAAGCAGCGGCCTTCGTAGCCTTCGCCGCCCACCTCCTCGAAGTAGCCGAGGATGCCACCGTCCAGCTGCAGCACGTTGTCCATGCCGTCGTTGACCATCCACAGCGCCGCCTTCTCGCAGCGGATGCCGCCGGTGCAGAAACTGACCACGGTGCTGTCTTTCAGCGCCTCGCGGTGCGGCGCCAGCGCCTCGGGCAGGTCGGTGAACTTGTGAATCGGCAGCACCAGCGCATCCTTGAAGGTGCCGTACTCCACTTCCTGCAGGTTGCGGGTATCGAGCATCACCACCGGCTTGCCGGCGTCGTCATGCCCCTGCCGCAACCAGCGTTGCACCGTGGCCGGATCGACCGCCGGCGCGCGCGGATAGTCCAGCGGCTGACCGTCGTCACGGCGGAAGCTGATGATCTCGTCCTTCACCTTGGCCTTCAGCCGCGCGAACGGCTGATGTTCACTGAAGCTGGTCTTGACCCGCATATCGGCAAACCGCGCGTCAGAACGCAGCGCCGTGTAGAAACCCTCGACCGCCTCCGGCGCACCCGCCAGGAACAGGTTCAGCCCCTCGCCCGCCACCAGGATCGTGCCCCGCAACTGCGCCGCCTCGGCACGCGCCAGCAACTGGTCGCACAGGGCCTGGGGAGCGTCGATGACGGCGAAATGATAGGCAGCGGTATTGGCGATCATCCTGGCATTTTAGCGCCTCCCGCCCCTCCGGGCAGATTCAGGGGTCAGAGCCCTCTGCGCAGCAGAGGGACCCGACCCCAAGCCCGGCAAACAACCGGAATCTGTCATGGGTGGGGCGGTGTGGGCAGGCGGGGGCGCAGAGCGCCATGGATGGCGCTCTACGAGGCACGCATGTTCAGGGGTGAGATATATCAGGGGGGGCTGCGAGATATCTAGCCGGAAGACCCCGGAAGAAAGCTGGCAATGGCGGATCGAGATGGAAAGCCATTGCGCCTGGTGCAATCAGGGTGCTGTGCGGAACAGACTCATCTGATTGAGGTTACGATCCCGGAAGTTCGCCCTGGCGAGCAGCTTGCGGATCCCTTGCTCAGACATTCTGTATCGCTTCGCCAAGCCCGGAACTGTAGCCCCATTGCGGTGGGCGTCCAGTATCTCACGCTCGCGTGGGCTGAGCTTGAATGAGGCGTCCTGGGGAAAGTAGATGGTCTGGCCGCCCCAGTCTTCGGCCAAGGTGTCCGCCACCGCCGCGCCGATCTGCTCTGCGAAGTCGTCGCCGAGGCCGAGCGCACGCGCAGCCGTAGCCGCCGCCGAAGCGGCATTGGCCAAGAGCTCGTTGCGGCGGGCCTCCATCGACTTCATGCCGAAGGGGCCTCCCGCCGGGCGCGGCGATTGGCATCGATCTGAAGAGCGGC
>NZ_JAPTFQ010000065.1:0-29300 GCF_030985535.1 Stenotrophomonas sp. Sm2128 | reverse complement strand
GGCGCCATGGATGGCGCCATCGAGCCCCCATGGATGGGTTCACGGCGTGTCCTGCCAACCCACACCGCCCCGCCATCCCACGGATAGCCCGCTGCTGCTGTTGATGTTGCTGTTGCTGTTGCATCGGCCTCTGCAGGTGCAGGGCTGCAAGCCCTGCCGAACAACCCCTTGATTTCGGGACAATCACCCCTACCCCTTGGCGAGGCCGCACGCGCTGGCGCGGCATTGCACATGGAGCCCTATCGATGACCGAGACCACCCAGACCGAAACCCTTGGCTTCCAGACCGAAGTCAAGCAGCTGCTGCAGCTGATGATCCACTCGCTGTACTCCAACAAGGAGATCTTCCTGCGCGAGCTGGTCTCCAACGCCGCTGACGCTGCCGACAAGCTGCGCTTCGAAGCCCTGACCCAGCCGGCCCTGCTTGAAGGTGACAGCGAGCTGCGCGTGCGCGTCAGCTTCGACCCCGCCGCCCACACCATCACCATCGAAGACAACGGCATCGGCATGAGCCGCGCCGAGGCAATTGCCCATCTCGGCACGATCGCCAAGTCCGGCACCGGCGATTTCCTCCGCCAGCTGTCCGGCGACCAGAAAAAGGATTCGCAGCTGATCGGCCAGTTCGGCGTCGGCTTCTACAGTGCCTTCATCGTTGCAGACCAAGTGGAAGTGACCTCGCGCCGCGCCGGCCTGGCTGCAGGCGAAGGCGTGCGCTGGACCTCGCGCGGCGAAGGCGATTTCGAAGTGGCCACCATCGACAAGGCCGAGCGCGGCACCCGCATCGTGCTGCACCTGAAGGACGGCGAGCACGATTTCGCCGATGGCTGGCGCCTGCGCGGCATCCTCAAGAAGTATTCGGACCATATCGGCCTGCCGATCCAGATGCCGAAGGAAGGTGGCGAAGAAGGCGCCGCGGTCGAATGGGAAACCGTCAATCGCGCCAGCGCGCTGTGGACCCGCCCGCGCACCGAGATCAGCGACGCCGAGTACACCGAGTTCTACAAGCACGTGGCACACGACCACAGCGATCCGCTGGCGTGGAGCCACAACAAGGTCGAAGGCAAGCTGGAGTACACCTCGCTGCTGTACGTGCCCGGCCGCGCGCCGTTCGACCTGTATCACCGCGATGCGCCCAAGGGCCTGAAGCTGTACGTGCAGCGCGTGTTCGTGATGGACCAGGCCGAGCAGTTCCTGCCGCTGTACCTGCGCTTCATCAAGGGCGTGGTCGATTCCAACGACCTGTCGCTGAACGTCTCGCGCGAGATCCTGCAGTCCGGTCCGGTCATCGATTCGATGAAGGCCGCGCTGACCAAGCGCTCGCTGGACATGCTGGAAAAGCTGGCCACAGACAAGCCGGAGCAGTACGCCACGTTCTGGAAGGAATTCGGCCAGGTGCTGAAGGAAGGCCCGGCCGAGGACTACAACAACCGCGAGAAGGTGGCCGGCCTGCTGCGCTTCGCCTCCACCCGTGGCGACGGCGATGCGCAGAACGTGTCGCTGGCTGACTACCTCGGCCGCATGGCCGAAGGCCAGGACAAGATCTACTACCTGACCGGCGAGAGCTACAGCCAGGTGCGCAACAGCCCGCACCTGGAAGTGTTCCGCAAGAAGGGCGTGGAAGTGCTGCTGCTGACCGACCGCATCGACGAGTGGCTGATGGGCTACCTGACCGATTTCGACGGCAAGGGCTTCGTCGACATCGCCCGCGGCGACCTCGACCTGGGCGCGCTGGAAACCGAAGCGGACAAGCAGGAACAGGAAGCAGCGGCCAAGGACAAGCAGGGCCTGGTCGAGCGCCTGAAGACGGTGCTGGGCGATGACGTGGCCGACGTGCGCGTCTCGCACCGCCTGACCGATTCGCCGGCGGTGCTGGCCATCGGCGAACAGGACCTGGGCCTGCAGATGCGCCAGATCCTGGAGGCCAGCGGGCAGAAGGTGCCGGACAGCAAGCCGGTGCTGGAGATCAACCCGGGCCATCCGCTGATCGCCAAGCTGGATGCTGAAGCCGATGGCGCGCGTTTCGACGATCTGGGCCGGGTGCTGTTCGACCAGGCTGCATTGGCCGCCGGCGACAGCCTGAAGGATCCGGGCGCCTATGTGGCGCGCCTGAACAAGCTGCTGCTGGAGCTGTCAGCCTGATCGACAAGGTGGTCGCCGGGCATGGCCCGGCTTACCCGGCGATGCTCTGGTAGAGGCCAACCTCGGTTGGCGCCCAAAAAGCGTGCCAACCAAGGTTGGCACCTACCGGGGCGGGTGGTGAGTGCCAACCAGGATTGGCATCTACCAGGCGGGTCGAGCCTGTCAACCAAGGTTGACACCCGCGAAAGCCGGGAGGCTCAGGCCTCGCGATCCAGCAGCGAGCCGAGCATCTGGTCCTGGCGTCGGATCACCGCGGCGTTGGAAGCGAAAGCCACCACCTCGGCTTTCGCTGCCAGCAGATCACCCAGTGGTGCACTGCCATCGGTGCCGGTAGGGGTCACCGCGGCCTGCACCCCGCCCTGCTCCACCGTACTGCGTTGCAGCTGCAGGGGTTGGGCATCAGGAGTCGCCAGGTTGGCCACGTTGTGCGCGGCCACCTGCACGCCCTGCTGGGCCGCACGCATCCCGCCGAGGGCGATTCCCATCACGTTGTTCATGGCGGTCTCCGGACCGCCCTGCGCAGCCCTCCGGACCGGTTAACGGCCGGCCGGCCGCGACCTTGAGTCCACATCGGCCCGACAGGCCTGAGTGGTAGCATATCCCTCTGATTTCAGCGCCTTTTGCCAATGCTCAGTTTTTTCCGCCGCAAGAAGCCCCAGGATGCCCCCGCAACGGAGGCACCCAAGACCCAGCACTACTCGGCTGAAGAGCTGGCGGCGGCGTTTCCGTCGGCCGCGCCGGTCGAGGACAAGGAGCCGGCACCGGTAGCCGTACCGGCCGAGCCTGCACCGGTCGAGCCGCCCCCGGCAACCGCCGTTCCGGTCGCTGTCGAGCCCACCCCGGCGATTCCGGCCCCAGCCGCAGCGGTTCCGGCAGCTCCTGCGCCGACGGCGCAGATCGACGTCGCCCCCATCGCGACCCCGGCCATCGAACCGGCACCCGCACCGCTGCCCGAGCCCACCCCGGCACCGGTCACCGACGACCTGCCTGCTGCCGCCTCGGTCGACGCTGCTCCGGCACCTGCCGGCAAGCCCGGCTGGCGCGAACGCCTGCGCAACAGCGTCATCGCGCGCAGCTTCGGTGGCCTGTTCTCGCGCAACCCAAAACTCGACGACGACCTGCTGGACGAGCTGGAAACCGCCCTGATCACCGCCGACGTCGGCGTGGGTGCCACCACCGACCTGGTCGAGGGCCTGCGCAAGCGCATGAAGTCGCGTGAGTTCGCAGATGCAAATGCGCTGCTGGCCGCGCTGCGCGCCGAGCTGATCGCGATCCTGCAGCCGGTGGCCAAGCCGCTGGTGATCGACCGCAATGCCAAGCCCTTCGTGGTGCTTACCGTCGGCGTCAACGGCGTTGGCAAGACCACCACCATCGGCAAGCTGGCCAAGCGTTTCAAGGATGAAGGCCACAGCCTGATGCTGGCCGCCGGCGACACCTTCCGCGCCGCCGCCGTCGCACAGCTCCAGGCCTGGGGCGAGCGCAACGGCGTGGCCGTGGTCGCCCAAGGGCAGAACGCCGATGCCGCTTCGGTGGCATTCGATGCGCTGCAGGCCGGCAAGGCCCGCGGCACCTCGGTGCTGATCGCCGATACCGCCGGCCGCCTGCACACCCAGTCCGGCCTGATGAACGAGCTGGGCAAGATCCGCCGCGTGCTCGGCAAGATCGACGCCACTGCACCGCACGAAGTACTGATGGTGATCGACGGCACCACCGGCCAGAACGCGCTGTCGCAGCTGCGCCAGTTCAATGCAGCGGTGAACGTGACCGGCCTGGTGGTGACCAAGCTGGACGGCACTGCCAAGGGCGGCGTGGTGTTCGCGCTGGCCCGCGAGTTCGGCATTCCGATCCGTTTCGCCGGCATCGGCGAGCGCCCGGAAGACCTGCGCGTATTCGATCCGGAAGCCTTCGTTGACGCCCTGCTGCCCGAAGCGCTGGGTGCCTGATAGACCGTGCAGCCACGCTTGGCGTGGCTCTACTGCAGCCCGGTAGAGCCACCCCATGGGTGGCTGCCCACCTCCGGAATACCGATGCCCCGCCAGCCGCACGCCAGCGCCGGAACCATGCAGACCGACGACTTCGTCGCCCACCTGCTGCATTGGTTCGACGACCACGGCCGCCACGACCTGCCCTGGCAGCATCCGCGCAGCCCCTATCGGGTCTGGTTGTCGGAAATCATGCTGCAGCAGACCCAGGTGAGTACGGTCATCCCGTACTTCCAGCGGTTCCTGCAGCACTTTCCGACCCTGCCCGACCTCGCCGCCGCCAGCAATGACGCGGTGATGGCGCAGTGGGCCGGGCTCGGCTACTACGCCCGCGCACGCAACCTGCACGCGGCAGCCAAGCGCTGCGTGGAACTGCACGACGGCGACCTGCCACGTGACTTCGACGCGCTGCATGCCCTACCCGGCATCGGCCGCAGCACCGCCGGTGCGATCCTCAGCCAGGCCTGGAACGACCCGTTCGCGATCCTCGATGGCAACGTCAAGCGGGTGCTCAGCCGCTACCACGGCATCGACGGCTTCCCGGGCCTTCCGGCCATCGAGAAGCAGTTGTGGGCGATCGCCGAGGCGCACGTGGCGCAGGTGCCGACCGGGCGCATGGCCGATTACACCCAGGCGCAGATGGACCTGGGTGCGACCGTATGCAGCCGCGCCAGACCCGCCTGCGTGATCTGCCCGCTGCAGGACGCGTGCGTGGCGCGCCGCGAAGGCCGCACCGCTGAACTACCCACGCCCAAGCCCAGCAAGACCCTGCCCGAGCGCGAAGCAGTGGCCCTGCTGCTGCGCGACCCCCAGCAGCGCGTGCTGCTGCAGAAGCGGCCGGACACCGGCATCTGGGCGCAGCTGTGGACGCTGCCGCAGGCCGAGGCCGGCAGCGACCTGCAGGACTGGTTCGATGCGCATGTTGAAGGTTCGCTGGAAGACGCCGAGGAGCTGCCAGTGCTGCAGCACACCTTCAGTCACTACAGGCTGCACCTGCAGGTACTGTCGCGCCAGGTGAACGGCCTGCGCGTGAAAGAACCCACGTTGCGCTGGGTCGCCTACGATGAACTGCGCGCGCTGGGCCTGCCCGCGCCGATCCGCAAACTGCTCGACGGCGCGACGATCAAGACGCCAAAACGAACTTCCAAGAAACCCCGCAACCACGAGTGAGTGCCATGCCCCGAACCGTTTTCTGCCAGTACGAACAACGCGATGCCGAGGGCCTGGACTTCGTGCCCTATCCCGGCGAGCTGGGCCAGCGCATCTTCAACAACATCGGCAAGCAGGCCTGGGCTGCGTGGCTGGCGCACCAGACCATGCTGATCAACGAGAACCGCCTGTCGCCGCGTACGCCGGAACATCGCGCGTTCCTTGAAGGCGAACTGGTCAAGTTCCTGTTCGAGAAGGACGCGCAAAAGCCGGCCGGCTTCACTCCGGAAGCCTGACGCACAGGTAGTGCCGGGCGCTGGCCGGCAACCTGGCATCTGCGCGATGCCGGCCAGCGGCCGGCACTACCGCGCTATTTCGTGTTGTCCTCGCGCTCCTGCACCTGCGCCTGGCGCAGCTCCTGCTCGGAAGCGCGTAGTGCCTTCACATCCAGCTTGCGGATGCTGTCGATGAAACACGGCAGGCGCGGGCCGCCGGTAGGGTCGCGCACCAGCACCTTGTCGAAACGCGCCGAAACACGATTCATCTGGCTGGTCAGGCCGATGGCGGTGGCATATGGCAGGTCCTGGCAGGGCCCCCTCAACTCCAGCAGGTAGGCCTCGCTGGGACGCGTCCATACCGCAAGCGCGCTGTCACCCAGCTCAGTCCAGCCATTGAGGGTGCCGAAGAACTGCATGTCGTTCTGCGGCGCGCCGGCGTGGGCACGGTACAGGTCAAGCTTCTCGGCGCTGCTGAGCCGGCCAGTGGTCGCACACGCGGCCAGCGCCAGGCAGAGTCCGGCCACCAGGAACGGGGTCTTCATGGCGATCTCCTCGGGGAACTGTCGCCATCATGCGCCCGGGCCGGCAACGGCGGCGCGACGACCGACAGCCCCATTCAGGCGCTGGTCGGCGGTGGACCAAGGCCGACCTCTACCCAAGCAGACCCAAGGCCCCGGATTCCGGAAGTCACCAACCTTGGTTGGCGCCTGCCCTGCAGGAGCAGCCGACCAGGGTCGGCTTCCACCAAAGCGGCCCCGGCGCCTCAGACGTCGGCGTGGGCCAGTGCGTGCAAGCGCCCTTCGCGCAGCTCCAGCACCCGGTCGAGGCGGCGCGCCAGGCTGCGGTCGTGGGTGACCAGCACCAGGCTGGTGTGACGCGCACGATTCAGTTCCAGCATCAGCTCGAACACCGTGGCGGCCGTGCGGTCATCCAAGTTGCCGGTCGGCTCGTCACCCAGCACGCAGGCCGGGTGATTGACCAGTGCCCGCGCCACCGCAGCACGCTGCCGCTCACCACCAGACAGCTCGCCCGGCTTGTGATCCAGGCGGTGGCCGAGGCCGACCGCTTCCAGCAGCGTGGTGGCCCGGCTGCTCGCTTCTGCTACCGCAGTGCCAGCCAGCAGTACCGGCATCATCACGTTTTCCAGCGCGGTGAACTCCGGCAGCAGGTGATGGAACTGGTAGACGAAGCCCAGCGCCTGGTTGCGCAGCAGACCGCGCGCGGTATCCGACAGCGCCGACATGCGCTGCCCGGTCACGTAGACCTCGCCGGCGGTTGGAATGTCCAGGCCGCCCAGCAGGTGCAGCAGCGTGCTCTTGCCGGCGCCGGAGGCACCGATGATCGCCACCGTCTCGCCGGCGGTCACGGTCAGGTCCAGGCCATCGAACACCGGGGTCTGCATGCGCCCTTCAGCGTAGGTCTTGCCCAGTGCTTCGGCGCGGATCACTTCGTCGCCGCGGTTGAAGACCTTATTCATAGCGCAGGGCCTCCGCCGGCTGGGTGCGTGCTGCCCGCCAGGCGGGATACAGGGTGGCCAGGAAGCTCATCAGCAGCGCGACCACGGTGATCGCCACCACGTCGCCGGTCTGCATGTCGGTCGGCAGGCCGGTGATGTAGTACACATCCTCCGGCAGCAGCTTGACGTTGAACACGCTCTCGATGGCGCCGAGGATGCGTTCCAGGTTGAGGGTCAGGGTGATGCCGCCGATCAGGCCGGCCAGCGTGCCGAAGATGCCGATCAGCGAACCCTGCACCATGAACACCTGCATCACCCCGCCCGGAGTCAGGCCAAGGGTGCGCAGGATGGCGATGTCGGCCTGCTTGTCGGTGACCAGCATCACCTGCGACGACACCAGGTTGAAAGCGCCCATGGCGATGATCAGCGACAGCAGGATGCCCATCACTACCTTCTCCATGCGCAGCGAGTGGTAGAGGTTGGCGTTCTGCTGGGTCCAGTCACTGACCCGGTACGCGCCGCCGAGGCTCTGCGCCAGGTCCACGCCCACTTCCAGCGAGCGGTCCATGTCGTGCAGTTTCAGCCGCACGCCGGTAGCGCCATCGGAACGCAGCACGCGCTCCAGGTCCTGCATGTTGGCGAAGCCGACGCCGCGGTCGACCTCGTTGTAGCCGGCCTCGAAGATGCCGCTGACGGTGAAGCGTTTCATCCGCGGCACTGCGCCAGCAGGCGTGCCCTGCACTTCTGCAAAGGTCACCAGCACCTGGTCGCCAACGTCCACGCCCAGCCAGACCGCCAGCTCTTTGCCCAGCAGCACGTTGAAGCTGCCCGGCTTGAGGCTGTCATAGCTGCCCTTGGTGACCTTCTTGTCGATCACCGAGACCTTCGGCTCCAGCGCCGGATCGATGCCCTGGATGATTGCTCCCTGCACGCGCGGGCCGCTGATCATCGACTGGATCTCGATGTACGGCGCGGCACCGGCCACGCGCGGGTCCTTGCGGGCGACGTCCACCACGCGCATCCAGTCCGGCATCGGCTCGCCGTCGCGGCTGATGGTGGTGTGCGCGGTCATCTGCAGCAGGCGGCTGCGGATTTCCTTCTGGAAACCGCTCATCACCGCCAGGGTGGTGATCAGCACCGTAACGCCGAGCGCGATGCCCAGGATCGATGCCATCGAGATGAAGGAGATGAAGCCGTTGCGGCGCTTGGCGCGCAGGTAGCGCAGGCCAATGGCCACGGGAATGGGTTTGAACATGCAGGCACGCCGGTCAATTCAGCTTATGGTGCCATCGACCGGGGCCTACGGGAAACGCCGCGTGCGGCCACGGCCAGTCGCAGTTCACGTCGCTGCCTGGAATCGAGCACATCGGGCCAGAACAGCAGGCGCCGGCGGCGCCGATCCTCACGCCAGAGCAACAACAGCCACGGCCCACGCACGACCAGTTGTGGTGCATCGACGTCCTGCCCGGCCACCTGCAGCGGCTCGGGCGGTACCGGCAGAAGCACCTGCACGCGCGGCCTGCGCTGGCGCCAGGCCAGTTCGGCCAACCCGATGCCCCAGGCCAGCAACACCGCCGGCGTCAGCAGCCTGGGCGGCAGATCCGATGCGCGCAGCAGCCAGGGTGCGGCCAGCAGAACCGCCAGCTGGGCGGCGGCCTGCAGCCGCGAGGGGCGCCACTCAAGGCTTGAGGGCGAGGATCTTCTGCATGAGGGAGATCGCGTGCGCATGCGGGCAGGCCTCATAGCCCATGAACCAGCGCCACAACTTATCGTCCTCGCAGTCGAGCAGGAACAGGAAAACCTCGCGCTCCTCGGTCGGCGCGGTGCTCCATTCGTGGTCGAGATAACGGCCGAACAGCTGGTCCAGCTCACGCATGCCGCGTCGGCAGCGCCAGCGCAGCTTCTTCAGCAGAACATCTTCTTCCATCGTGTTTCTCCAGATACAGCAAAGCCACGCATGGCGTGGCTCTACTGGGGGTGGCACAGCCACGCGTCGCGTGGCTCTACCAGATACCGCCGGGCCTGATCAGGCGCGGCGTTCCATCATCAGCTTCTTGATCTCGGCGATCGCCAGTGCCGGGTTCAGGCCCTTCGGGCAGGTCCGCGCGCAGTTCATGATGGTGTGGCAGCGGTACAGCTTGAACGGATCTTCCAGATCGTCCAGGCGCGCACCGGTGTCCTCATCACGCGAGTCGATGATCCAGCGGTAGGCCTGCAGCAGGATCGCCGGGCCCAGGTAACGCTCGCCGTTCCACCAGTAGCTCGGGCAGCTGGTCGAGCAGCAGGCGCACAGGATGCACTCATACAGACCGTCCAGCTTCTTGCGGTCTTCCGGCGACTGCAGGCGCTCACGGTCCGGCGGTGCCGGGGTCTGGGTGCGGATCCACGGCTTGATCGAGGCGTACTGCGCATAGAAGTGGGTCAGGTCCGGAACCAGATCCTTCACCACGTTCATGTGCGGCAGCGGGTAGATCGGCACTTCCTTCTTGCCGCAGTCCGAGATGGCTCGGGTGCAGGCCAGGGTGTTGGTGCCGTCGATGTTCATCGCGCACGAACCACAGATGCCTTCGCGGCACGAGCGGCGGAAGGTCAGGGTCGGGTCGATCTCGTTCTTGATCTTGATCAGGGCGTCCAGGACCATCGGGCCGCAGGCGTCCAGATCGACTTCATAGGTATCGGTGCGCGGGTTGCTGTCGTCGTCCGGACTCCAGCGGTAGATCTTGAAGGTGCGCACGTTCTTGCCGCCGTTCTTGACGGGGAAGTGCTTGCCCTTCGTGATCTTGGAATTCTTGGGGAGTGAAAACTCGGCCATGGCTGCTCTCGTTGGCTCAGGCGGCCCGCGCCCGTGGGCGCGGATTGCATGGTAGGCGGGGTCGGATCAGTACACGCGCGGCTTCGGCGGCACCACGGACACGTCGTCGGTCAACGTGTACATGTGCACCGGACGGTAGTCGAAGCTGCACTTGCCCTTCTCGTCGACGCTGACCAGGGTGTGCTTCTGCCAGTTGACGTCGTCGCGGTCCGGATAGTCCTCGTGCGCATGCGCACCACGGCTTTCCTTGCGCTGTTCGGCCGAGTTGATCGTCGCCACCGCGTTGAGCAGCAGGTTGTTCAGCTCGTAGGTCTCGATCAGGTCCGAGTTCCACACCAGCGAACGGTCGGAGACCTTCACGTCCTGGAACGAGTCGAAGATCTTGTCCATCTTCTCGCAGCCTTCCTTCAGCGTCTGGCTGGTGCGGAAGACGGCCGCGTCGGCCTGCATGGTGCGCTGCATGCGATCGCGGATGACCGAGGTCGGGGTATCGCCGTTGGCGTGGCGCAGCTTGTCCAGCAGGCCCAGTGCCTTGTCGCAGGCATCGGCCGGCAGCGGCTTGTGCGATGCGCCCGGCTTGATGGTCTCGGCGCAGCGGTTGGCCACCGCACGACCGAACACCACCAGGTCCAGCAGCGAGTTCGAGCCCAGTCGGTTGGCGCCGTGCACGGACACGCAGGCCGCTTCACCGATGGCGTACAGGCCCGGCACCACAGCATTGTCGTTGTCGCCGACCTTCTGCACCACTTCGCCGTGGTAGTTGGTCGGGATGCCGCCCATGTTGTAGTGCACGGTCGGGATGACCGGGATCGGCTGCTTGTGCACGTCGACGCCGGCAAAGATGCGGGCGCTTTCGGCGATGCCCGGCAGCTTGTCGTCGATCACGCCCGGGCCGAGGTGGGTCAGGTCGAGCAGGATGTGGTCCTTGTGCTCGCCGACGCCGCGGCCTTCGCGGATCTCGATGGTCATCGAACGGCTGACCACGTCGCGCGAGGCCAGGTCCTTGTAGTGCGGCGCGTAGCGCTCCATGAAGCGCTCGCCGCTGCTGTTGCGCAGGATGCCACCTTCACCGCGGACACCCTCGGTGATCAGGCAGCCGGCGCCGTAGATGCCGGTCGGGTGGAACTGCACGAACTCCATGTCCTGCATGGCGATGCCGGCACGCATGGCCAGGCCGCCACCGTCGCCGGTGCAGGTGTGCGCCGAGGTGGCGCTGAAGTAGGCACGGCCGTAGCCGCCGGTGGCCAGTACCACGCCCTGGGCGCGGAACAGGTGCAGGGTGCCGTCGGACATGTCCAGGGCCAGCACGCCGCGGCAGGCGCCTTCGTCGTCGAAGATCAGGTCGAGCGCGAAGTACTCGATCATGAAGCGCGCATCGTGCTTCAGCGACTGCTGGTACAGGGTGTGCAGCATCGCGTGGCCGGTACGGTCGGCCGCCGCGCAGGTACGCTGCGCCGCCGGGCCTTCGCCGTACTTGGTGGTCATGCCACCGAACGGACGCTGGTAGATCTTGCCTTCGGCGGTGCGCGAGAACGGCACGCCGTAGTGTTCGAGCTCGATGATGGCCGGGATGGCCTCACGGCACATGTACTCGATGGCGTCCTGGTCGCCCAGCCAGTCCGACCCCTTGATGGTGTCAAAGAAGTGGTAGCGCCAGTCGTCTTCGCCCATGTTGGCGAGTGCGGCCGAGATACCGCCCTGGGCGGCAACGGTGTGCGAACGGGTCGGGAAGACCTTGGTCAGGCACACGGTCTGCAGGCCCTTGGCGGCCAGGCCGAACGTGGCGCGCAGGCCGGCGCCGCCGGCGCCGACCACGACCATGTCGTACTTGTGTTCGGTGATCTTGTAAGCGGACATCTAATCTGGATTCCTGTGTTGGTGCCTGGGCTCAGGCAACGCCGAGGGCGATGCGGCCCACCGCAAACACACTGACGATCATGCCGAGCACGGCGACGAACTTCACCGCGGTCTGCAGCACCAGGGCCAGCAGCGATTCGTGGATGTAGTCTTCCAGCACGACCTGCATGCCGAGCTGCGCGTGCCAGAACATGGCGATCAGCAGGCCGATCAGCGGCACTGCGTTCCACGGCTTGGCCACGGCGGCGGCGGCGGTCGCGTAGTCCGAGCCCAGCAGGCCCAGCACGAAGACCAGGAACCAGATACCCAGCACCACCAGCGCGGCGGCAGTCAGGCGCTGATGCACGAAGTGCTCGGTGCCGGTCTTGGCCGAGCCAAGGCCACGCACGTTCTTCAACGGGGTACGGAACTTGCTCACGCGGCACCTCCGAACATCACATAGGCCCACACCAGCAGGGTGATCACCAGGCTGCCGGTGACCGACAGCCAGCTGCTGCGGATGAAGGCGGGGATGCTGAAGCCGATGGCGAAGTCCTGCACCACATGGCGGATGCCATTGCACAGGTGATAGGCGAACGACCATGTCCACGCGAACAGGAACACGCGGCCATACCAGGCCCCGGCATGGCCGGTGAAGCAGTTCCAGGACTCGGGCCCCATCATCAGGGCCAGCAGGCCGGCAGCGATGATGAGGGCACCAACAGACAGAAAGACGCCAGTGGCTCGATGCAGGATCGAGGTGGCCATCTGAATCTGCCAGCGATACACCTGAAGGTGCGGGGAAAGTGGGCGTTGTCTGGTCGCCATTCGCTGGGCTCGTTGTCTCGGCTGGGCGGCACGCGGCCGCGTTGGCTCAATGCTGATCAGAAATCGATGCAGCGTCCGTTTTTCTCCCAATCGCCATACCGCACCGGATCAAGTCCGCCGCGGCCGCCGAATTCTTCTGCTTTTTCCTGTTCCACGGGCACGGGTGCCGCGGGGACCAGCGGGGCTTCAGATTCGTCGTCGGGAGTGGGGGTTGTTTGGCCTATCATGTTCGGTCTCGCAACGCACAAATTTTAGACCTCGTTCACGTGCCTGACAACCTGCCCCCTGCTTTCGTCGGATATCCGCGCCTGCCCGGCCACCAGCTGCTGAGCCTGCAGGGCCCGGATGCGGCTGTCTTTGCCCACGCCCAGTTCAGCAGCGATGTCACCGCCCTGCCCCTGCTGCACTGGCAGTGGAGTGCCTGGTTGAGCGCCAAGGGCCGCACCCTGGCGGTGTTCCAGCTGCTGCGGTTGGCCGACGACCACCTAATGCTGGTGCTGGCGGATGGCGATGCCGATGCCGATGCGATTGCGTCGCAACTGCAGCGCTTCGTGTTCCGCCGCAAGGTGAAGGTGCTGGTGCGCGATGATCTGGCGGCGGCCGGGGCATTCACTGCGCCCGAGGCCGCCAGCGGCGCCGCGATTGCGCAGGCCGCAGGTGATGGCTGGGAACTGGACCTGGGCAGCGATGCCCTGCCGCGCACCCTGCGCATCGGCGCCGCCGATGCCTTTGCGGCCGGCAGCGAAACCGATGAGGCCGCTTTCGCCCTGGCCTGGCGCCAGGCCGACCTGCGCTACGGGCTGCCGCGACTGGAAGAAGGCCAGCGCGAGGTGTGGACCCCGCAGCAGCTGGGCCTGGACCGCCTGAACGGCTACAGCGTGAAGAAGGGCTGCTATCCAGGCCAGGAAATCGTCGCCCGCACCCACTTCCTCGGCAAAGCCAAGCGCGCGGTGCAGCTGCTGCATACCGCGGCACCGGCGCAGGCCGGCGATGGCGTGCAGCAGGACGGCGCGGCGCTGGGCACGATTGCCTGCGTGGCCGGCGACCTGGCACTGGCCGTGCTGCCGCTGGAAGCCAGCGACGCTGATCTGCAGGTCGGTGATGCGATCGCGCAGCGCATGCCGCTGCTGGATGGATTGGCGCGCTGAAGCAGGTTGGTGGGGATCTGCACTGGTGGGTGCGGACCGTTGGTCCACACGCCTGAAATGGTAGTGCCGGCCGCTGGCCGGCAACCAAGCACGGTTGAGGCTGCCGACCAGCGGCCGGCACTACCCGTTACAGGCGCTCGCCGGTTTCCGCGCTGAAGAAATGCAGGCCCTGCGGATGGATCGCCACGCGGATCTGCTCGCCCACCGCCGGCAGCGACTGCGGCGCCACGCGCATGGTCAGCGCGTGCTGGCCACTGCTCAGATTCACGAAGATCTCGTTGCCGACCGGCTCGATGCCTTCGATGCGCGCGATGAACGCATGCGCATCATCGGCGGCCGCCGGTTGCAGGTGCTCCGGACGCACGCCCACCGCGATCGGCTTCTGCAGCCACGCCGGATCGATCGTGGCCTGGCCCAGCGGTGCACGCCAGTCGCCGTCGACCACGGTCACGCCGCCGGCATCGCCCTGCAGCGTGCCGCGCAGAACGTTCATCGCCGGGCTGCCGAGGAAGCCGGCCACGAACAGATTGGCCGGACGGTCGTACAGCGCCATCGGCGTATCGATCTGCTGGATGATGCCGTCCTTCAGCACCACGATGCGCTGGCCCAGGGTCATCGCCTCGACCTGATCGTGCGTCACGTAGATCATGGTGGTGCCCAGCTTGCGGTGCAGCTGCGCGATTTCGGTACGCACGCTGTGGCGCAGCTTGGCATCCAGATTGGACAGCGGCTCGTCAAGCAGGAACACCGCCGGCTCGCGCACCAGCGCCCGGCCCAACGCAACACGCTGGCGCTGGCCGCCGGACATCGCCTTGGGCAGCTTGTCCATCATCTCGGTGAGGCCCAGCGTCTGCGCCGCCTCGGCGATGCGCTTGTCGATGGTGGCCTTGTCATGGCCGCGCAGCTTCAGGCCGAAGGCCAGGTTCTCGGCCACCGTCATGTGCGGGTACAGCGCGTAGCTCTGGAACACCATCGCGATGTCGCGATCCTTCGGCGCCACATCGTTGACCACGCGATCACCGATGGTCAGCGTGCCGCCGCTGATCTCTTCCAGGCCAGCCACCATCCGCAGCAGGGTCGACTTGCCACAGCCGGAGGGACCGACCAGCACCATCAGCTCGCCGTCGGCGACCTCGAAGGTGGCGTCCTTCACCGCGACCTGGCCGTTGTCATAGACCTTGCGCACACCCTGCAACTGCACTTTTGCCATATCACCTATCCGGTCCGCCCGAAGCCGGGCTGTCTTTTGGGACTGCCTCGGCCCTCCCGATGGCAGTGATGATTGCGCGCTTGCCGCATGACGGCGAGCACTGCAATCGAATACAGTTGCCCATTCTGCCATGTAAACGTTTTCACGTGGCACTATCCGATGATCGGTGCGCACCGATCTGCGTCGGCGGTTGAACGAAGGTTCCGCCGGGGTAGTGGTTTCGAATGGAACGGTCTTCCGGTGCCCCGGAGAACGCCCCCAACGAACCTCGGACAGGCAGTTGCGCGGATGTCCCCCGAACCCAGCTATGAAGCGATTGACAACGATGTCACCCGGATCTGAAACTCGAGCGATGCACGACACCCTCTTCCTGTTCGGTGCCACAGGTGATCTGGCCCAGCGCTACCTGTTCCCTTCGCTGCTTCGCCTGCTTGGCGACGGCCTGCTGCCGGAGGACTTCCGCATCCGCGCACTGGCGTTGTCCGGGCATGACACCGAAGCCTTCCATGACATCCTGCGCCCGCGCCTGCAGCAGGCCATGCCGATGGCCTCGCAGGACGACATCAACGGCCTGCTGCGCCGCATCGACTACCGTTCGGTCGACCTGCGCGACGTCGACTCTGTCGCCGCCGCCGTCTCCGATCTGGTGCATCGCAAGTGCGTCAGCTACCTGGCCATTCCGCCGGGCCTGTACATCTCCACCTGCGAAGGCCTGGCCAAGGGTGGCGCCCTCGCCGCGCCGGCACGCCTGATGCTGGAGAAGCCGATCGGCAGCGACAGCGAGAGCGCCGAGGAAATCATCAGCACCATCGGCCAGTGGATCGACGAGGACCGTGTGTTCCGTCTCGACCACTACCTGGGCAAGGCGGCGGTGCAGAACCTGATCGCCCTGCGCTTCGGCAATACGCTGCTGGAAGCGGTATGGAACCGCAACTACATCGAATCGGTGCACATCCTGGTGGCCGAGAGCGAAGGCGTGGATGGCCGCGACGCCTACTACGCCCGCTCCGGCGCGCTGCGCGACATGGTGCAGAGCCACATCCTGCAGCTGCTGTGCATGGTGGCGATGGAGCCGCCGGCCTCGCTGGAAGCCGATCGCATCCGCGACGAGAAGGTCAAGGTGCTGCGCGCGCTGCGTCCGCTCGATGCCAGGCACGCCGCGCGTGACAGCATCCGCGGCCGCTATACCGCCGGCACCATCAACGGCCAGCCGGCGCAGGCCTACCAGCCGCCGGAAGGCAGCGACGTGGAAACCTTCGCCGGCGTCACCGCGCACATCGACAACTGGCGCTGGAGCGGCGTGCCGTTCCACCTGGTCACCGGCAAGCGCCTGCCCGAGCGCACCACCCGCGTGGTGGTCACGCTGAAGCCGGTCACCCACTGGCTGTTCGAGCGCCCGCAGCGCGCCCAGGCCGCACCGAACCGCCTGGTGTTCCAGCTGCAGCCGCAGGAGAACATCGAACTGGGCCTGATGAGCAGTCTGGCCGGCCCGGAATGGGGCGCGCTGGAACTGCATCCGCTGGAACTGGAACTGTCGGTGCCGACCGGCCTGCATCGCCGCATCGCGTACGAACGCCTGTTCCTGGATGCGTTCAACGGCAACCACACCTTGTTCGTGCGTGACGACGAAGTGCGCGCCGCCTGGGCGTGGATCGACAGCGTGGCCGACGCCTGGAAGGAGGCCAAGCTGCCGCTGGAACCCTATCCCGCCGGCCAATGGGGCCCGAGCAACGCAACGGAGTTCCTGCCGCAGGGCGTGGACGCACCGGACAGCGAGGCGTCGGCATGAGTGCCAACTCGCAGCCGGTGCTGGTCGCCGACATCGGTGGCACCAACGCCCGCTTCGCCCTGGCCGACACCTCGCTGGACGCGCCATTGCTGAAGGAGAGCATCCGCGAGTACGCAGTGGCGGAGTTCCCGTCGCTTGGCGATGCCGCCCGCCATCACCTTGAGCAGATCGGCGCTGCCGCCAGCCGCGGCGTGTTCGCGGTGGCCGGTCGCGTAGACGGTGACGAGGCACGCATCACCAATCATCCGTGGGTGATCTCGCGCAGCCGCACCGCTGCGATGCTCGGTTTCGACGAGCTGCACCTGATCAACGACTTCGCCGCACAGGCAATGGCGATCTCGCTGCTGCAGCCCGAGGACGTGGTCCAGGTCGGTGGCGCCGCCTGGGTGCCGGGCAAGCCGGGCCAGCCACGCAACTATGCGGTGATCGGGCCTGGTACCGGGCTCGGCGTCGGGGGCCTGATCCTGCGCCACGGCCGCTGCTACCCGCTGGAAACCGAAGGCGGCCATGTCAGCTTCCCGCCGGGAACGCCGGAGGAGATCCGCATCCTGGAGATCCTGTCCGAGCAGTTCGGCCGCGTCTCCAATGAGCGCCTGATCTGTGGCCCCGGCCTGGTCAACATCCATCGCGCGGTGTGCGAGATGGCCGGTATCGACCCGGGCCAGCTGCAGCCGGTGGACGTGACCGCCCGCGCCCTGCATGGCGATCCGCAGGCAATGCGCACCGTCGATGTGTTCTGCGCCGTGTTCGGCGCCATTGCCGGCGACCTGGTACTGACCCAGGGCGCCTGGGACGGCGTGTTCCTCACCGGTGGACTGACCCCGAAGATGCTCGATTCGCTGCAGCACTCCGGGTTCCGCCAGCGCTTCGAACACAAGGGGCGGTTCTCTTCGATCATGGCGCGGGTGCCGTCGCTGGCCGTGATGCATCCCCATGCCGGACTGCTGGGCGCCGCCGCCTATGCCGCCGATGCCGAACGTGACGCACCTGGAGTTGCCGCATGAGCCCCACCTTCCACGACGACCGCGTCGAGTTCATCCACCACGGCGATGCCGACGGCTGGATCGAAGCGGTAGCCGCCGAGATGGCGCAGACCCTCAACCACGACATCAATGAAGTGGGCCGCGCCCGCATCCTGTTGTCCGGCGGCACCACGCCGGCACCGGTCTACCAGGCGCTGGCCGAACTGGACGTGCACTGGGACCGGGTTGAAGTGAGCCTGGCCGACGAGCGCTGGCTGTCGCCGCAGGATCGCGACAGCAACGCATGGCTGGTGCGCGAGCACCTGCTCAAGCGCGCCGAGGGTGCGCATTTCGATCCGCTGGTGCGCATTGGCAAACCCCTGCCGGAATGTGTGTACACCGCCAACCTGCAAGCCCAGCACAGCCAGCCGCCGAGCCTGGTGGCACTGGGCATGGGCAACGACGGCCACACCGCCTCGCTGTTCCCCGGCTCGAAGGACCTGGCCCGCGCACTGGAAAGCACCCTGCCCTACGCCGCGCTGGATGCCACCGGCTGCCCGGGCGCGAACCAGTGGCCGCTGCGCATCACGCTGACCCCGCATGGGCTGCGCCAATGCCGCCAGCGCCTGCTGCTGCTGCGCGGCAAGCAGAAGCTGCAGGTGCTGCGCCAGGCGTTGGACAGCAACGACGCCCAGCAGTACCCGATCCTCAACGCGATCAACCTGGAAGGCGCGCGTCTGCGCGTCCACTGGGCTGATTGATGTCGGCGGCGGCGCCCTGCCGCCGCTTGCCTCTCGCCACCTTGAACGCCGGTAGCCAATGAGCCTCCATCCGCAACTGCAAGCCATCACTGAGCGTGTCATCCGCCGCAGCGCCGCCTCGCGTGCCGCCTACCTGGCCGCGATCGACGCCTCCCTGCGCGAAGGCCCGTTCCGCAGCCGCCTGAGCTGCGGCAACCTCGCCCACGGATTCGCCGCCTGTGGCGGCACCGACAAGAGCCGCCTGCGCGGCGGCGTGACGCCGAACCTGGGCATCATCACCGCCTACAACGACATGCTCTCGGCGCACCAGCCGTTCGAGACCTATCCGGAGCAGATCCGCGAGATCGCCCGCGAGCTCGGTGCTACGGCACAGGTGGCCGGCGGCGTGCCGGCGATGTGCGACGGCGTCACCCAGGGCCGCGGCGGCATGGAACTGTCGCTGTTCTCGCGCGATGTGATCGCGCAGGCGACCGCGATCGGCCTCAGCCATGACATGTTCGACAGCACCGTCTACCTCGGCGTGTGCGACAAGATCGTGCCCGGCCTGCTGATCGGTGCGCTGGCCTTCGGCCACCTGCCGGCGGTGTTCGTGCCGGCCGGCCCGATGACCCCGGGCATCCCCAACAAGCAGAAGGCGGAAGTGCGCGAGCGCTATGCCGCCGGCGAAGCCACCCGCGAAGAGCTGCTGGAAGCCGAGTCCGCCTCGTACCACGGCGCCGGCACCTGCACCTTCTACGGCACCGCCAATTCCAACCAGGTGCTGCTGGAAGCGATGGGCGTGCAGTTGCCGGGCGCGTCGTTCGTCAATCCGGGCACGCCGCTGCGCGACGCGCTGACCCGCGAGGCGACCGAACGTGCACTGGACATCACCGCACTGGGCGACGACTTCCGTCCGCTGGGCCGGATCATCGACGAGCGCGCGATCATCAACGCGGTCATCGCGCTGATGGCCACCGGCGGTTCGACCAACCACACCATCCACTGGATCGCAGTGGCGCGTGCCGCCGGTATCGTGCTGACCTGGGACGATTTCGACGAACTGTCGCAGCTGATTCCGCTGCTGGCCCGCGTCTATCCGAACGGCGAGGCCGACGTGAACCGCTTCGCGGCCGCTGGCGGCCCGGCGTTCGTGTTCGGCGAGCTGATCAAGGCGGGCCTGATGCACGGCGATCTGGTCAGCGTGGCGCGCGGCGGCATGGCCGACTACGCACGCGAACCGCAGCTGCGCGATGGCCAGCTGGTCTATCTGCCGGGCCTGGAACGCAGCGCCGATGACGAAGTGGTGCGTGGCGTCGACAATCCGTTCGAGCACCAGGGCGGCCTGCGCCTGCTGCGCGGCAACCTCGGCAAGTCGCTGATCAAGCTGTCGGCGGTAAAGCCGCAGTACCGCACGATCGAAGCGCCGGCCGTGGTGGTCGATGCACCGCAGGTGCTGAACAAGCTGCACGCCGGTGGCCTGCTGCCGCAGGACTTCGTGGCGGTGGTGCGTTACCAGGGCCCGCGTGCCAACGGCATGCCCGAACTGCATTCGCTGGCGCCGCTGCTGGGCCTGCTGCAGAACCAGGGCCGGCGCGTGGCGCTGGTCACCGACGGTCGCCTGTCCGGTGCCTCGGGCAAGATTCCGGCGGCGATCCACGTGACGCCGGAAGCGGCACGCGGCGGTCCGCTGGCCAAGGTCCGCGAGGGCGACATGATCCGCCTGGATGGCGAGGCTGGCACGCTGGAAGTGCTGGTGGACGCGGCCGAATGGGCGGCACGTCCGCTGGCGCCGAACACAGCACCGGCTGCGCATGACCTGGGCCGCAACCTGTTCGCGATCAACCGTCGCGTGGTGGGTCCGGCTGATCAGGGTGCGATTTCGATTTCGTGCGGGCCGGCGGCGGCTGATGGCGGGCCGTGGGAGTACGACGCGGAATATGAGCTGGGGCACGATGCCGCAGCGGCGGCGGCGCCGCATGAGGCGAAGGACGCCTGAAGCGAAAAGCCGCGGCAGGCTTCCCGGCCTGGGCAGTAGAGCGCCCTGGCCGGGACACGCCGTAAACCCATCCATGGGGGCTCGGTCGCGGCATCCATGCCGCTCACGGTCCCGGCCAGGGCGCTCTACTGCCCTTGGACAATTCCCGGCGCGTCATTTGCGCTGCGGCCACTGAATCAAGAAGAGCAAAAGGCAAGGGCAAAAGCATGGGTATCGAACAACATCAGGTGAAGGCGGCGGAGCTGTTGCGTGCGGCGGGCATCCTGCCGGTGGTGACGATTCATACGCTGGACCAGGCGCGGGCGGTCAGTGCGGCGCTGCTGGAAGGTGGCTTGCCGGCGATCGAGCTGACCCTGCGTACGCCAGTGGCGATGGAAGCATTGGCGATGCTCAAGCGCGAGCTGCCGGACGTGGTGGTGGGTGCCGGTACGGTGCTGACCGTGGAGCAGATGCAGCAGTCGATCGATGCGGGTGCGGACTTCCTGGTGACCCCGGGTACGCCGCCGGCACTGGCTGATGCACTGGCCGCCGCACCGCTGCCGGTGGTGCCGGGTGCGGCCACCCCGACCGAGCTGCTGTCGCTCTACGCCCGCGGCTTCCGCGTGTGCAAGCTGTTCCCGGCCACGGCTGTGGGTGGCCTGGCAATGATCAAGGGACTGGCCGGCCCGGTGGCGGACCTGAAGCTGTGCCCGACCGGCGGCATCACCGAGAACACCGCCGCCGAATACCTCGAGCAGAAGAACGTGGTCTGCATCGGTGGTTCGTGGATGGTGCCGGGCAACTGGATCGCCAACGGCGAATGGGACAAGGTGCGCGCCAGCGCCGCAGACGCCGCCAAGATCATCCAGCGCGTACGCGGCCACTGAGCCCGACAAAGGTGCAGAGCCGAGCCCACGCTCGGCTCCGGCATCATCAGGGGTCAGAGCCCTTTCCCACCGGGAAAGGGATCCGACCCCGGGCGACGAGTGCGCAAAGCGCGCGACCCGCTCCTGCTCTTCCTTCTTCATTCCGCAGTGGCGGCGCACGGAAACCGTCCGTGGCCCTGCGGAGGGATTGCGCAGGGGCGTAAGCGCCATGGATGGCGCGCCCGAGCCTCCAGGGATGGATTCACGGCGTCCCCTGCGCAGAGGGGCTCAGCCGTTGGCCGGACCCCTTACAGCGGCCGTGCCGGATCCACCAACCCGTACTGGCTGGCCATCCGCGCCAGCGCGATGTTGTCGTGGATCCCCATCTTCTCGAACAACCGCGCCTTGTGCGTGTTCACCGTCTTCGCACTCAGGCTCAGGCGCCGCGCGATGTCTTCCTGGCGCAGGCCCTGGGTCAGCAACAGCGCCACCTCAAGCTCGCGCGGCGACAGGTTGTCGAACGGCGAACCATTGCCTTCCACTGTCGACAGCGCCAGATTCTGCGCGATGCTGGTGCCCAGGTAGCGACGACCGGCCGCCACATCACGCACCGCACGCAGCAGTTCCTGCGCATCGCAGCCCTTGCCGATGTAACCGGCCGCACCGGCTTCGAGCAGGCGCTTGGGCAGCGGGCCGTCTTCCAGTACCGACACGATCACCACGCGGGTATTGCGGTGGCTGCGGACGATGCGCTCGGTCACTTCCATGCCGCTCACGCCCGGCAGGTGCAGGTCGCACAGCACCACATCCGGCAGCAGCTGGCGGACTTCACGCAGCGCGTCTTCGCCGGTCTCGGCTTCGCCCACCACCTCGATGTCGGTTTCCCCCGACAGAATCATCTTCATACCGGTGCGGACCAGCGCGTGGTCATCCACCAGGTAGACTCGAATCGTCATTCATGTACCTCTTCGAATGCGGCCATTGCAGGTCAAGCTAGGCAGGGTGCCGATACCCTGCAAGCGCGTCCGGAATGCGGCATCGGCGATCTGCCTTGCGCATCACAGTACCGCGCGTTGTGCTTGCCCCCTGTCTTGCAGAACCTGCTGCAACGAAACAACTGATCTATCACGTAGACGTCCCTCAAGGGCCATCCACGTCAAACCCCCTGTGTTGGTGCTTCGCTGGCCTTCGCTGGCGGCGGGCCGTGACGTCGCCAAGGGTGCCGGCGACTGAACATGACCAGATAGCACCCTACCACCCAAACCAGCGCGGCACACCATCCGGCCAGGATGTCGGAGGGGTAATGCACCCCCAGATAGACCCGCGACACGCTTACCAGCAGGCTGAACGCGGGTGCCAGCATCAGTACCGGCCAGCGCCAACGGGTGTTCCAGGCGAGCAGTACCAAGGTCACGGCAAGGGTCATCGAACCCATCGCATGCCCGCTCGGGAAGCTGAACGTCGATTCCGGCGCGATCGATTCCCACAGGCTGGGGCGCTGCCGCTGGAAGAACTGCTTGCTGCCCATGTTCAGCAGCGCCGACCCTACGAAGCTGACCGCGACGAAGGTCGCCTCGCGCCAGCGCCGGTAGCCCAGCAGCACGCCGATGATCAGCACGTCGGCCGGGATCAGGAACCACTCGTAGCCCAGTTTCGAGATGAGCACGAAGAAGCGGTCCAGCCACGGCGAATGCAGGCCATGCATCTGCCACAGCAGGGGCGCGTCGAAATGGAACGATTCAAACTCGTGCACTTCGTCCGCCAGGGCAACAAAGCCTGCCAACGGCAGCAGCACGCCACCGAACAACAGGACCAGGCGCCAGGCGTTGCGCGCCATCCAGTGGCGGAAGCCGGAGGCGGACTCCGGTGCGGCGAGGATCGCAGGCTTATCCGGCGCTTCGGACATACGTGTGTTCGACGTAATCGTCGATCAGGGCGACGAACTCCTGGGCGATGTTGTCGCCACGCAGGGTCACCTTCTTCTCACCATCGACGAACACCGGCGCCGCAGGCGTCTCACCCGTGCCCGGCAGCGAGATGCCGATGTTGGCGTGACGCGATTCGCCCGGCCCGTTGACGATGCAGCCCATCACCGCCAGGGTCATGTTCTCCGCCCCCGGGTGGTGGATCTTCCACAGCGGCATCTTCTCGCGCACGTGGTTCTGCACCACCTTGGCCAGCTCCTGGAAGAACTCGGAGGTGGTACGGCCGCAGCCCGGGCAGGCCGTGACCAGCGGCGTGAAGGCACGCTGGCCGGTGGTCTGCAGCAGTTCCTGGGCGACGATCACTTCCTGCGTGCGCGACTGGCCCGGCTCCGGGGTCAGCGAGATGCGGATGGTGTCACCGATGCCTTCCTGCAGCAGCACGCCCAGCGCCGCGGACGATGCCACGATGCCCTTGCTGCCGATACCGGCCTCGGTCAGGCCCAGGTGCAGGGCGAAGTCGGAGCGCTGCGCCAGGTCGCGGTACACCGCGATCAGCTCCTGCACGCCACTGACCTTGGCCGACAGCACGATGCGATCGCGCGGCAGGCCCAGCTCCACCGCCTGCTCGGCCGAATCCAGCGCCGAGCGGATCAGCGCCTCGCGCAGCACGCGGCCGGCGTCCCAGGGCTGTTCGCGCAGGTTGTTCTCGTCCATCAGCTTCGCCGCCAGGGCCTGGTCCAGCGAGCCCCAGTTGGCGCCGATGCGCACCGGCTTGTTGTAACGGATGGCGAATTCGATCAGCTGGGCGAACTGCAGATCCTTCTTCTTGCCGAAGCCGACGTTGCCCGGGTTGATGCGGTACTTGGCCAGTGCTTCGGCACATGCCGGTTCGGCGGTCAGCAGCTGGTGGCCGTTGTAGTGGAAATCGCCGATCAGCGGCACGTCGATGCCCATCATCGCCAGCTTGTCGACAATGCGCGGGATCGCCGCAGCGGCTTCCACGGTATTGACGGTCAGCCGCACCATCTCCGAACCAGCACGCCACAACTCGGCCACCTGCTTCACGCTGGAGGCGACGTCGGAGGTGTCGGTGTTGGTCATCGACTGCACCACCACCGGCTTGCCTCCGCCCACGGTGACCCCGCCGATCTGGACGGCATGGGTCTGGCGGCGCGGCCAGGCAGTGGCATCGGAGGGCGGAGTCGGGCGGGTGACGGCGTCGTGCATGGGCGCATTCTACCGCCCGGCCCTGCATTCGGGGTGACTCGCATTCAGCCGGCGGCACGGCTGCGGCCGATTGTCGCAGGCACGGTCACGCGCGAACGCATACGATGAGCGTGAATGACCGGTCCCGACGCCCCGTTTCTCCGAACCCTGTGCAGCCTGCGCTGGCTTGCAGTAGGCGGCCAGGCCGCCACCATCCTGGTCGCCACCTGGGTGCTGGGGCTGCCGTTGCCGCAGCTGCCGCTGTGGGCCGGCGTGGCGGTGCTGACCCTGTTCAACATCTACACCCAGCTGCGCCCGGAAGCGGCCGACACCGCACCGCTGACTGCATTCGGCCACATCCTGGTGGACGTGATCATCCTGACCTGGATGGTCGGCTGGAGCGGTGGCATGGCCAATCCGTTCAGCTCGCTGTTCCTGATCCTGATCGCACTGGCCGCGTTCGCCCTGCCCCTGCGCTGGGCGCTGGCGGTCGCGCTGGCCTGCCTGCTCGGCTACGCCGCCAGCGGCATCTTCGGCCAGCCCCTGCCGGACGGCTATTTCCGCGCGCAGGACCTCAACCGCTGGGGCGTGGTCGCCAATTTCCTGATTTCCGCGGCGGTCGTACTGGCCTTCTCCACCCGCCTGGCGCTGGCGCTGCGCCAGCGCGAACTGGAACTCTCGGCCCTGCGCGAACGCTTCGCCCGCAACGAGGGCATCGTCGCCCTGGCCACCCATGCCGCCTCGGTGGCGCATGAACTGAACACGCCGCTGGCAACCATGACCCTGCTCGCCGACGACGTGGCCGAACGCAGTGAAGAGCCGGAAGTGCGCGAGGACATGGAAACCCTGCGCGAGCTGCTGGTGCAGTGCCGTGAGCGCGTGCTGGCGCTGGCCGCACCGGCCTCGGCCGATGCGCCCGGACGCAGCCATTCCAGCGCGCAGCAGGTGCTGGAGCAATGGCGCCTGGTGCGACCGACCATCGACCTGCACCGCAACGATGATGCGCCGCTGCGGCTGCCGCTCGACCCGGGCGTGGGCCACCTGCTGATGGTCCTGCTCAACAATGCCGCCGATGCCGGCGAACAGGCCGGCCGGCCGCGCGTGGACCTGGACCTGCGCATCGAAGGCGACGATCTGATCGGCGAAGTACGCGACTACGGCCACGGCTTCAACGCGCGCGCCGCGGTGCTGCCGGGCAAGCTGTTCGGCAGCAGCAAGAGTGAAGGCATGGGGGTCGGCCTGGCGCTGTCCCATGCCACGATCGAACGCCTCGACGGCGAGATGTGGATGCGCCCGGCCCAGGGGGCCGGCAGCCGCGTCGGCTTCCGCCTGCCGCTGGCCCCACGCGAGGAAACCCCATGAGCGCCTCAACCCTCGGCCTGCTGGTCGACGACGACGAACTGTACCTGCGCACCCTGCAGCGCAGCCTGGCCCGCAAGGGACTTGAAACGCAGACCGCGCAGGATGCCGCCAGCGCCAGCACCCACCCGCGTTCGCCCTGATCGACCTGAAGCTGGGCAGCGATTCCGGCCTGGCGCTGATCCAGCCGCTGCGTGCGCTGCGCGCGGACATGCGCATCCTGCTGGTGACCGGCTACGCCAGCATCGCCACTGCGGTGGAAGCGATCAAGCTCGGTGCGGACGATTACCTGCCCAAGCCAGCCACGGTACCGATGATCCTTCGCGCTTTGGGCGAGGAGGATGACGGCCCGGCCGACGATGGCGAAATGGAAGTGCCCGACGCGATGACACCGATCAGCCGCCTGCAGTGGGAACACATCCAGCAGGCGATGCACGAGACCGGCGGCAATGTGTCGGCAGCCGCGCGCCTGCTCGGCATGCACCGGCGCTCGCTGCAGCGCAAGCTGGCCAAGCGGCCCAGCCCGGAACGCGACCCGAGCCGCTGAGGCACCACGCCCTTCATGGTAGTGCCGGCCGCTGGCCGGCAACCAGGTGATGCTTCAATCGTTCATGAGGTCGCCGGCCAGCGGCCGGCACTACCAGAGCCTCAGCCCTTCAGCTGCGCAAGGATCTCGCGGGTCATCGGGTCGGCAACGGCCACATCCTCGCCCTGCAGCGCCGGCAGCAGGCCGCTGGCCAGCTGCTTGCCCAGTTCGACACCGAACTGGTCGAAGGCGTTGATGTTCCAGATCACCGACTGCACGTACACGGCGTGTTCGTACATGGCGATCAGCGCACCCAGCGCCTGCGGGGTCAGCGCGTCGAGCAGGATCAGCGTGCTCGGGCGGCCGCCCGGGTAATCACGGTGCGGGTCGTCGCTGCCCTGGCCATTGGCCAGTGCTTCGGTCTGCGCCAGCAGATTGGCCAGCAGGGCCTGATGATTGATCGTGTAGGGATCGTCGTTGTGCACGCAGCCGATGAAGTCGGCCGGAACGATGCTGGTGCCCTGGTGCAGTGCCTGGAAGAAGCTGTGCTGCACATCGGTGCCCGCGCCTCCCCACCACACCGGCACGGTATCGGTGGTGACCGGCTGGCCATCACGCTGCACACGCTTGCCCAGGCTTTCCATCACCAGCTGCTGCAGGTAGGCCGGCAACAGCGCCAGGCGCTGGTCGTAGGTCATCACCGCATGCGTGGCATGGCCCAGCAGGTTGCGGTTCCAGATGTCGGTCAGGCCGTGCAGCACCGGCAGGTTGCGCTCCAGCGGTGCATCCAGCGCATGCGCATCCATCTGCGCAGCACCTTCCAGCAGCTGTTCAAAGCGCTCGAAGCCGATCGCCAGCGCTATCGGGAAACCGACCGCAGACCACAGCGAATAGCGGCCGCCGACCCAATCCCACATCGGCAGCACACGATCGGCGGCGATGGCAAAGGCCTTTGCGGCACGTTCCGGATTGGCACTGACCGCGTACAGGCGGCCGCTGCCCCCCAGCCAGTCGTGCAGGATCTGGCCGTTGAGCAGGGTTTCCTGGGTGCCGAAGGTCTTGGAGATCAGGATGCCGGCGGTCTTGGCCGGATCCAGCGTGGCCAGCGTACGCTGCATGGCCGCGCCGTCCACGTTCGATACGAAATGCACGCGCAGGCGCGCACCGCTGACCGGACGCAGCGCGTCGGCGACCAGGCGCGGGCCAAGGTCGGAACCACCGATGCCGACACTGACTACATCGGTCACGCCACTGTCTTCCAGCGCGCGCACCAGCACGCCCATGCGCTGGCGGATCTCGCGCGCGGTGGCATAGGCCTCGGCCGCCACCGGCGCATCGACCACGTCGCCGCGCAGTGCTGTGTGCAGCGCGGCGCGACCTTCGGTCAGGTTGACCTGCTCGCCACGGAACAGGCGGGTGATGGCACCACCGACATCACGGTCGGCAGCCAGCGCCAGCAAAGCCTGCAACGCCGCGGCATCGTATTTCTGCCGGGCGAAGTTGACGTACAACGGACCGACCCGCAGCGCCAGGTCCTGCACGCGGCCGGGTTCGGCGGCGAGCAGGCCGGGGATGCTTGCGCCCTTCAGGCGCTGGGCGTGGGAATGCAGCGAGTCGAATCCGTTGTTCGTTGTCATGCGGCCTGGGTCGGGATCGTGTCGTTGGTGTGGGTGATCTGGTTCTTGCCATCAACGTACACCAGCTTCGGCTTGAAGCTGTCAGCTTCCTGCTCGGTCATGCTGGCGAACGCTGCGATGATGATGATGTCACCGACCTGCACGTGGCGCGCGGCGCCACCGTTGAGCGAGACAACGCCGCTGCCGGCTTCGGCGCGGATGGCGTAGGTCGAGAAGCGCGCACCGTTGGTCACGTCCCAGATGTGCACCTGCTCGAACTCGCGGATGCCGGTGGCAGCCAGCAGGTTGTCATCAATGGCGATCGAGCCTTCGTAGTTCAGCTCGGAATGGGTGACGGTGGCGCGGTGGATCTTGGTCTTGAGCAGGGACAGGTGCATGGGGGCGCTGCAACGGCAAAGGAAAGAGCGGATTCTAGCACCCGCTTGGCCATCGCCAGGGGGCGGCGGCAGGACGCTGAAGGCCGTTCAGGTGCCCTTGCCCGGCGGCGGCGCCGTGGCATGGACGGCACCGCCCTGCAGTGACAGCCTGATGTTCAGGGGTGAGATATATCAGGGGGGAACTGCGAGATATCTTGCCGGAAGACCCCGGAAGAAGGCTGACAATGGCGGATTGATATGAAAAGCCGTTGCGCCTGGTGCAATCCCTGAATCAGACGAAGAGATCCAGCTGATCCAGTTCGCCTGCCCGCGCCTGGGCCCGGCGAATCAACCGACGGATACTTCTTTCGTGCATGCCGGTGTCGTGTGCAAGTTTAGCGGTAGAGGTGCCGGCGAGGTAGGCCCGCAAAATCTCGATCTCCCGCTGCGTAGCTTTGAAGTGCGCGTCCTTCGGGTATGTGATGGTCTGTCCGCCCCAGTGTTCAGCCAGGCTATCGGCCACCGCTGATCCCACCAGGTCAGCAACCTTGGTTGGGAGCGCATGCTCACGACTCAGCAGACCTGCCACCACTTCGGCGATCTCGCTGAGAAGTTCATGGCGGCGGGCCTCCATCGACTTCATGCCGAAGGGGCCTCCCGCCGGGCGCGGCGATTGGCATCGATCTGAAGAGCGGCAATCACTTTGGACAACTGATCCGGGTTGCACCATTCCAGGCGTCCTACCTTGAACATGTGGCGGGCCACCGAATGGGCATATTCCCACTCACGCCCCGAATCAGCCAGCAGGGCTTCGATCTTGGACAGCTGAGGGGATAGGTCGCCCTTGGGGCGGCCTGCCCAACGTTTGGCTGCGTACGCCGCCTTGGCGGGAATTCCACCCAGGCGACGCAGCTCGTTGGCGATCGCATCGAGCTGCCGGCGATCACACTTGCCGGCGCTTCGCTGGGCGGCCCCGTGCTCCTTGGAAACGCGCTCAACCAGGTCACGGTAGACGTCCTCGGAGAGGCCGAGCTTCTTGGCGCCAGCGTGGATCGCGGCCAGCACCCGGTTACGGCCGTCGCCGGCCTTGCGAACGCGCGTCATGCCTTGCTCCTTGCGCCC
>NZ_JAPTFQ010000064.1:0-29394 GCF_030985535.1 Stenotrophomonas sp. Sm2128 | reverse complement strand
TTCGCGGTCGGCGAAGAACGCTGGCGTCGAACCAGGCGGCATCAGGTAGCCAAGAACCGCATCCACCGCCGCTCGAATGGCTGAGCGTGACGGGCCGTTGGCCACGGCGCGAGGCGCAGCCTTGTAGGCCCGCCATGCCGCGTCGTACACGGTCTCATCCATGAGATACCTCCACTTCCTCGACCTGCATGAGGCAGGAATCGAGATCGGGCCGGTCGTCCCAATCGACCAAGCGGATGCCGTGGGGCGACGGCCAGCCCTCCAGTTGATCGAACTCACGCTGCATACCCTCGGTCGAGTAGCTGGAGTTCACGTCCAGCACCCACCCCATGAACTCGGCACCCGCCATCTTGATGACGGCCAGTACCGCGTCGCCGTCGGCTTCTCCAAGGCGCTCATCGGCACCGGTCCAGAACTTGTTGATTTCCGTCGCCAGCTTCGGCGTCAAGATGCTGTGGTCGATCTCAAGCTGTACCTGGCCTTCGCCCCAGTCACGTTCAATCTTGTAGCGCTTGATGGTCATGCCGGGCCTCACGGGTTCGTTGAAAGGTGGAAGGCCTGTTCCAGCACCAGGAACAGGCGGCGAATCTCGCCGCTCTGCAGGGCAAAGCGGGCGTCGAACTCGGCGCGGCGGCCGTCGGCATCGGCCTGCTCCAGTTGGGAGAGCGCGCAGTCCAGGAACTTCAGCTTGCGCAACACCAGGTCATCGCCCAGCTCGAAGGACAGCGCGTCCTCCAGCACCAGGGCCAGCTTGGTGACCTGCTTGCCGGCATCCAGGTGCTTGTCGATCTCGTCGCTGCGCAGTTCCTGGTCGCTGCAGCGCACCTTGGCGCCACCCTCGACCGGATCGCGCAGCTCGGCGGACTCTCCAAGGGATAGCCCGTCCGGCAGCGGCTCGCCGGCGATCCAGCCGGTCAGGATCGAGCGCGGCGCGACCTGGGCATTCAGCGGGACTGCCGGGAAGCCGCCCAGCAGGCCGTGGATATCGGACACGAAGGCCTCGCCCACCTTGCGGCTGGAGGTGTCCACGGCCACATAGCCGTGGGTCAGGTCCAAGATCGCGTCGTGGCGAGTGTTCTTGACGAAGGCCTTGGGCAGCAGCTCGTGCAAGATGTCGTCCTTCATGCGCTTGCGCTCACGGCCACCGGGTCGACGCCCCTGTTCCTGTTCCATGACCTGAAGACGACTCTCCAGCGCACGGTTGACCACCGCGCTGGGCAGAATCTTGTTCTCGCCACCCACTGTCAGCCAGAGGAAGTCGCCCTGTCGGCACGACAGGCGCTCCTGCTCCTCACGGCCGAAGGGGGAAATGAAGCCGCGCGAGTTCATTTCCAGCGGTCCAACCGGCTTCAGAACGCCATACGGCAGCACGGATTCGACTTCGGAGAAGTCGGTGCTGGTCGGAAAGCGGAACAGCACCAGGTTACGCATGAACATGGCGGTTCTCCTTTGGGTCGGTGTTGAGGTTGCTGGCGCGCAGTGCGCCCCAGCGCAGCCGACGCGGGTGCTGGGAACACCACGCAAGCCAAGCCCCAAGCGCGTCACCCTTTGCCCGCTGCGTCTGCGCCTCTGGCACACCCGGTACAAGCAGCACCCCCTGCATCACTCCCTTTCCGTGCCTGGCTGCGACGCTGATCACCTTGCGCAGCTGCGCGCTGCTCCATTCGGCAATGAAGATTGCGCCGTCCGGCACGTTTGTTCCGAAGCCGATCTGGCCATTGGCCCAGCAGTACGCGATCACAATTGCACCTCGCAGATGGATTTCTGAACCTCGTGGATCAGATCCAAACGTTGGTTGGCGACAGCCAGCGCGGCGGCCATCGCGCCCACCGCCTGCTGAGCGCAGGGGCCGCACATGGGCGACTCGGGCGCACCGGTGGGCATGTCGCAGTTGACGCAGGCATGACGCGGGCCGGTGGTGGCCACCTCGGGGTCGGTGCGATCTTCGAAGTGCAGCAGCGCCGGCTGGGAGATGTGGCGCTTCAGGCACCAGGGCAACGCGTCTCCGCGCGCCTCGATGTACCGCACTGCCTGACGGACGGCATAGCGAGCAGCGGTCGCGTCTTCGCCTTGAACGTTGCCGCAGGTGGCGTCGAAAAAGCGCAACCCGTCCAGCTCGACGGCCAGAGCGTGGATCTCGAGGTCGGCCCGCGCCGCTCGGTCGGCGATCTCCACCGCCAGAGCCAAGGTGCTGGCATTGAGTGCACCGCGAACGCCGTCGAAGCGGAAGGTGCAGGTATCTCGGATCTTCGGCATGTCAGACTCCTGCCACGTCGAGGGAAATCGGCTGGTACTGACCCCGTGCATCGCGCTCGTAGAAGCGCACGTAGGTCTTGCTGCCCACCACCGTCACCGCATCACTGATCGCGGTCATTGCCCGCTGCCAGCGGGCGTCATCGAACTGCAGCCGGCGCAGTGACAGCACCTCTGCCGTCTTGATGCTGCCGTCCTGGCCCACCTTGAAGGCGCTGTTGACCAGGGTGCGCAGCTCGGCGCGCGAGCCTTCGGTCCAGTCGTTGAGGCACTCATCGATCAGTGCCTTGGCGGCCTGCAGGCGCTCATCGAACTGGATTGTGTCCTGGCAGGCGCGCAGGATCTTGAAGCGGCCATCGTAGGAATACAGGCTGACGTTGCCCTTGTCACCGCCGATCTTGGCGCCGTACTGCTCGCCGCTGAGCTGCACGAACGCGCCGATATCGGCGAACGTATCCGCCTTGAAGGTGCGCAGTGCTTCGCGCAGTTCCAGGGCGCGCTGGATCTTCTCCTGCACCAGCTGGTCACGCGCCAGATCGATCGGCTTGATCTGTGCCTCGGGCACCAGCCGACCGTTACGGTCTTCGCGGTAGCCTTCGGGAATGGATGGGGTCATTGGGCGCCTCCTTGGGCGGCGGGGGTGACAAACGGTTGAGTGGGCCGAAGGACATCGGGGACGCCTTCGACATGGATAGGGCTGGTGGCGGTGAACCAGTCGGCGCGCCAACGGCGGGCGGCATCCAGCGAGATGCCGAGCAGGCCGGAAATGCGCTGTGGTGTGAGCTGGCGCGGGTTCTGCGTACGCGCCCACAGCGCAAAGCGCATCGCGCGCAGGTGGTCGTAGCGCTGGCGGCCGGTGCGTGCCATCACTCCACCCCACCGAAGATGCGATCGAAGTGGCTATGCAGCGAATCGACCAAGCGACCACCGAGGTAAGGCGGCAGCTCGCCTTCCAGATCCTCCTGGGACTGACACACGGTGCCGATGGAGGGCATCAGCGGGCCTTTGTCGAAGGCGGGACCTTCGTAACCGCCAGCAGCAGATCGGGCCTTCTGCGCCCCTGTCGTACCCGGCCGAATGCCGCGCACACGCTGTGCCTGCGCGGCCGCCAGAGCCACCTGGTCGATCTTCCAGTCGGGGTTGAGGCGGTAGTTGCGGGCCACCCCTTCGCCAACGCGCAGGATCATTCCGCACCGCACCGCCTTGGCGACCGCGTTGGACACATAGCCGCGGTAATGGAAGCCATGCTCCATCACCCGGTCGATCAGATCCGCAGAACGGACCACGCTGGCGCCCAGTGACAGGGCGATGGCGTGCTGCATTGCGACGCTGGGGATAGCACTCATGGCTGGACCACCTGCGGCTGGGTGATGCCGGCTTCCGTACGCGTCAGCACGATGACCGGTGCAGGGCTGGGCGTGGTGCGGGCGACCACGCAAACCACCGCGCGGTGCTTGCCGTCGACCTTGCTGCGGGCTTGGGCATCTTCGATCGCCTTGGCCGAGTCGGTGAAGGTGTCGCCACCCACCCACTCAGCAGGGACCACCAGGAACTGGCCGCGCTCAGCCATGAGCCACCTCCCGCAGCATCGGAGGACGCTGGGTCCACTCCAGCTGCACGCCCTGGTACTCGGCGGCCATCACGCGGTCCTGGCCGCCGCTGCCGTTGGGCTGCCGGCGCTTGAGGTGGCCACCCACCATCGTGGGAGGGCGGTCCAGAATCAGTACCGCACGGCGGCCATTGCTGTGCAGGCCCAGTATCTCGATGCCGCTGTTCTCCAGCTCGCGGGCAGTGTTCGCGGCGGCATACAGCACATCGGAGTTACGTTCATGGTTCATGGTTGGAATCCTCGTCGGTAGCGGGCTTGTCCAGCCCGAGTTGTCCGTACAGATCCGGGAGCGCAACGCGTTTCATCGCGCTGACCTGCTCCAGGGAGGTCATGGCGCGCCCGACCAGGAAGGTGCAGGCGCGGTCCAGTTCGGCCGCACTGGCGGCAAGGTGGTAACCGTGAGCCGGGTGGGCGCAGATCGGGTGCCCCTCGCGCCGCAGCTGCTCGATGATCTGGCGCAGGCGGCGCTCGTCGGCGGTGCTGGTGCGTGAGGTGATCTGCTGCACCAGGTCGCGGGCGGTGATGCCGTTGACGGCGCCGCGACGGCCCTGCAACTGCAAAAGCACCGTCTGTGGGGACAGCTCTTGCGGTAGCAGGGCCAGCTGCATGTCAGATGGCCCCCCGATCAATGCCGGCGGCAATCGCCAGGTCCAGAATCTCGTCCAGTTCCAGCAGCCAGCGCTTGTTGGTGCTCTGCGAGATCACCAGCACGCCGGTGTGGATCCACACCTCGATCAGGTACTCACACCTGGAGTCAGGGTCCTGTACCTGGATAGCCCCCACTCGCGACGCTGTGGGGAACATGTGGCAGTCCTGCACCAGCACCCCGATGGACTTCTTTCGCTGGGGGTGCTGCGCGCTATGGCGCTTGCGGTTGTGCACCTGGCCAAGGCAACGCTGGAGGGTCGGAACGGCCATCATTCCTCCTCGTCGTCATCGCCGTCGCGCAGCTGGTCGACCAACGCTCGCAGCTGCTGCAGGTTGAGGTTGTCCAGCAGCGAGGCCATGCCCTGGCCGTCGCGCCACTCGATGCCGGCACGGTGGAACAGGTCGCGGTGCATCACCGTTACCTGCCGGTCGGGCAGCTCGGCATCGCGCATCAAGTAGAAGGCGAAGCTGCGCAGGTACTGCGCCCCAGAGGTGTTGAAATCAGCCATGAGCCACCCCTTCACGCCGCAGCACATCGGCCGGAACATGGGCAGTGATGCGCTCCCAGTTGGCGCGCGGCACGATCACTACCTGCAGGATGTCCACGTTGATCGGCTCGGGCTTATCCTGAATTTCGAAGGGAATCAGGATGACCTGATTTGCGAACGCCCACGCTTCGCTCTCCGGTACCCTCACCATGCCCTCTGCGGCCGGCCAGCCTTCAGTTCGGATCGCCATATCAGCAGCCCCCCTGTTCGTCGCGAAGGCGCAACAGTCGTTCCAGCTCTGCGGTGCCAAGGGCTAGTCCCCGAACGACGTTCTGAATGCGGGTCTCAACGTCATCCTCTGGATCGTCCTCCAGTCGACTGAGGCCCTCCCAGGCGCTGGGGTTGAATGCACTGCCGGCAACCAACTGCTGAAGTGGGGCGATTTCCATCGCGCCGTTCGCATCGACACTGACAACGTCCTGGTTCATCCACGACGGGAGCAGATAGAAGGCCGCAGCTGCTGCAAGTTCCTCCTGCGCGTGCTCGTCGTCGTGCTCGGCGGAATAGCCCTTCTCATTGACCTGCCGGTGACGTTCATCAGCGACAAGGTCAAGGGCAGTTTTGAGCGAAATGGTCAGATCCGAGCGCATCTCACACCCCCCGCACGACGTCAGCGGTGACGGTCGGCACGCCGAGGTCAGCGGCGCGGTTCATCGCGGCGGTGAGCGCGTTCTGGACGGCCAGCGGGTAGAGCAGCGAGCCCGCACCGCGCGAGGGAACCAGCTTGGTGCGCAGCGCGTCGATGGCACTCTGTTCCACCACCTTGTCCAGCGGCACCTGGGCACGCTTGAAGCGGTGCGCCAGGTAGGCGCCCAGCTCGTTGTCCAGCGGCGGCAGCGTGATAATTTCAATGCGCTGTACTACTTCGCGCACCTCCGGGTTGTGTTCGGAGAGCTTCACGCCCAGCTCGGGCTGACCGATCAGGATCACCGACAGCAGCGGGCGCAGCCCGTCCTTCAGCTCGCGGAAGCGCTTGAGGTGCTTCAGGGTCGGCAGCGGCAGGCTGTGGGCCTCTTCGATCACCAGGACGTGGCTGTGACCGGCGCGGGCGCTGTCACGCAGCGACTCGTGCAACTGGCGGAAGCGGGCTTCGGGGCTGCTCTTCGGCTTGGCCAGCGGTGCGACGGCGGCCATGATCGCCTCGGCGATGTGGTGGCTGCGCAGGGTCTTGCCCACCGCATCGCTGCCTTCGCTGGCCAGCACGTAGGGCTGGATCACGATGACGGCCTGCTCCTCGCGCTGGATGCGATCGACCAGGTCTTCGCGCAGCGTGCTCTTGCCGGCACCGCTCTCGCCGATCACCGCGGCAAAGCCGCCGTGACGGGCCACCTGGTACATGCTCTCGCGGACATAGCGGATATCCGGGGAGAGGAACACCTCGTCGGCGCTGGCCGGATCGGCGAAGGGATTGGTGGTCAGGCCGAAGTGGCGCTTGGCCTGTGGGGTCAATGCCTGAAAACGCAGTAGCATGGGATCTTCCTCGTCGTGAATGTCGTTGTCGTTATCGGTGTCTTGCGGTGGGGAAACCGGGGCCGGCGTGTTGGAGCACGTCGGCCCCTCCTTTTCATGCCAGTGGGCGTCGGTCACGCCGTGCTGGGTCAGGCAGGAACTGATGGCAGCGCGCACCACTGCCGGATCGCAGCTGGTGGGCAGCTGGCCGTGATTGATCAGGGCATTGAGGGCCGGTCGGCTCAGGCCGGCAGCTGTGGCCAGCACGCCCTGTTTGATGCCTGCGTCGGTGAGCAGGCGCTTCAGGCGCAGCGTCATGCCACACCTCCTTCAACCAGGCGCAGGCCACCGCGATCCGGTGCTGCCAGGGTGTGTGCCCAGGATTCGACCTGATCGACCGGCAGGCCTTCAGGCCAGCGCTGGGCGGTACGGGCGTAGTGGTCAGGCGACCAGGCCGAACCGGCTGCCTCCACCAGCGGTTTCAGGCGCATGGCCGCCTCCACATGGTTCAGTGGCGGCAGCTCGGCGCGGATCGGCGCAGGCTCGATGCGCTGGGCCGCCAGCACCTGTGGTGCATCGACCTGGGCGATGCGTCCCGAGCGCGGCAGGCTCGGCGTCACATTGGCTTCGCGCAGGTGCTTCATCGGATCCACTTGGCCCCCGAAGGCCACTCGCTTTGCCTTGCGTGCCACAGCGGCCTCAGCATCGGTGTGGACCTGCATGGCCAGCCGATCCAGTTCCTTGCGAGCTGCGTCGGCCGGCGTCTCCGGAGCGGTCCGGTACTCCGTGCCAACCTGGGCAGCGCTGTCCAGGAAGCCCCAGTCGTCGCGTCCGATGCGCGGTGCGATGTAGTGCACAGGCGCGCAGTCCTGTGTGCCTGGCATCAGCACGCGTACGCTGCCCTCCGGATCCAGAGCATTGACCACCACGTCTACGCGCTGACCGTTGATCAGTCCCGGCACCCCACGCACGTCGTACTGCTGTGCCCGGAAGCGGATCATGCAATCGCGTACGGTGCAGGCCTTGGGCGCGCTGGTGGCCAGCTGTCGCAGCACTTCCACGGCCGGTGCCAGGCGCAGCTGGTCCTGGGTGATGCGCAGCCACCCATCACGGCGCGTGTAGCCGGTGCGGCTGTGGATGCGGGTGGCGTTGTAGGCCTGTGCCCACTGCTGGGCCAGGGTATTGATTTCCTCCAGACTGGTGACCGGTGCACGCAGCTTGAGCAGGGCCTCGAAGTGGGTTTCGATCAGGTAATTCGCGTTCTCGACCTGGCCCTTGGCGCGTGCATTGCCCACTTCATTGATGATCGGCTCGATCCCGCAGGCCGCCAGGAAGCTGCTGGTGCTGGTGGCCGTCATGGCACTGCCGGGATCCATCATCAGCAACTTGGGAACGCCGTGCATCGTGCCGATTTCGCGCCGTGTCATTGCGTGGATCAGGGCCGACAGCAGGTTGGCGCTGCTTTCGGCACCCAGCACGTAGAACAGCTCGATCGCACCGCTGGCGTGGTCGGTGATGGCATAGCGCCACAGGCGGCGTTCTGCGATCTTGGTGAAGTTGCCGGGCTTGCCGCGATAGAACTCGCGCTTGTCCATCACCCGTGTGCCGTCATCAGCCAGGTAGAACTGGCGGCTGACCGAGGCGTCGATCTGCCACAGGTGGTTGGGATGCGGGGAGGACAGCCGTGCAGCCGGTGTGGCCGCTGCCAGCTGGTCACGGTGGAAGCCGTAATGGCGGATGGCGCGACAGATCGCCGAGGTGCTCAGCGGGACAATCTCGCCCGTCGCCTTGTCCACGCGCATTGCCTCGATCCTGCCGTTGGCACGCAAGGCATCCACGGCCTCCTCGACCGGCAGCGCACCGGTACCGGTAAGGCGACGGGTTTCCTCGACGATGGCCGCGATCGAGGCCGCTTCGTCACGGGTAAGTGACAGTTCGCCCGCATCGGACCTGCGCTTGCGGGGTTTGAGGGCCGCCGTCACCTTCGACAGGTGGCGGTAGGCCGTCTGGACCGAGCATCCCAGCTGCTCGGCCAGCGCGGAGGCGATGCGCCCCTTGCTGCCGTGCGGCGCCGCCAGCAACTGGCTGGCCGCAGCCTGGATGAGGACCTCGGACACGTCAGATCCCCGCGTCGTTGGTGACAGGGATCGCGATGGCCAGTTCCTCATCGTCGCGGGCGATGCGCACCGAGGTGAGGAGCCGGCCGATCACGTCGCTCAGGAACAGCGCCGCATCTTCCTCGACGTGGTTGTCGCACGCGAAGTCGGCCAGTTCCAGGATCGCCGCGCGAAGGCCATTGCCCTGGCCGCCGATGGCAGCCAGCACAGTCTGCTCAGCTTCGGTGACCGACTGCTTGAGCGTGACGAGCCGTTCGTCAGGGGTGGCGCTCTTCCAGCGATGCTGTGCCTTGAGGGTCTTCTCATGCTCCTTGTTCAGATCCTCGCTCAACTTGTTGATGCGCTGATCCTTTGCGTCCAGATCGGCGCGAGCGTCCCGAATGGCGGCGCGCAGTTCGGCACGGGACATCGTCTCGATGTCATCGAGAGACAGTCCGCCGGTTTCACCCTGCTCGGCGAGCTCAGCGAACTGCTCCTCTGGCAGGGACAGGAGTTCGATGAGGCGGCTCTGGCTCTTGGTGGCTTCGATCAAATGTTTCGCATGCGAAACATTTGGGAGCATGGCCACACGCTTGGATGCTTCCATCATCCGGAACGCCTGAGCCTTGCCAATGCCCAAGCGATCAAGCATTCCCTGCCATTCACCATGTTCGGCGCATTCCCGAGCCACGACCAGGTAGCGACCGGCGCGCAGGAAGGCTTCGCAGCCCCGGCGCAGCTCGCCCCGGATGGCGTTCTCATAGTGATCCGGGTGCCACGGCAGGCCGTCACCGAACTGGTCCACCACCTCGGTTTGGTGCTCGCCCAGCGTCACCAGTTCCTGGTTGCGCTCGGCCAGCTTGCCTGCATCCAGCTCCGTACCCACAGGCTCGGCCTGGGCCAGCGGCTTGGCGCCGCGCTTGTTGGGTTGCTTCTCTGCCATTTCGATCCTCGTCATCAGTTGGGGCTACGGCTGTAGCGGTTCTTGAAGTCGTCCAGTTGCCGTTCTTCACGGGCCACCTCGGCCTGATGGGCCAGGGCGATCTGGACAATTCGGGGGGACAAGCGCCAGTTGTCCTGGTCGAAGGGGGAGCGCTCGACCAGGCCGTCCTCGGCCAATCGCTGCAGGTTGCGCAGCGTGGTGCTGGGGGATTCGCCGATGCCGTCGGCAATGGGTTTCAGGCGCAGGCCGGTGCGGCTGTGCCCGGCCAAGGCGAACAGCAGACGGGCGAAGATGCTTTGCTCGCTCATGCCGCAGCTCCCTGCTGGCGGCGGGCCAGCTCCTTCAGGATGCGAACGGCGCGGCGATCGGCCGCGTCCACGGCACCAGCCAGCGGCAGGGTGTGGGCCAGCGGCTCGTCCGATTCGACGGCGCACTGCCAGTTGTTCACAGCGGTGGCGTACTGGTCACGGGCCGAGGCAAGCAACAGCTCCAGTTCGCGGGTCGGGACTTCGTCCAGGGGGCGGCCGGCGGTGCTCATGCTGAGGCGCTCAGGCCTGCGGCCTTCAGCAGCCGGCGCCGCAGGGCCTGACCCTTCGGGCCATTCCAGCGTCCGATGAGGACGTCTCGGGCGTTCTGCGGCGGGACGCCGTTCTCCATGCACCAGCCGCGGAGACTGGTGCCCTTGCCAACGAAGGCGGTGCGGACCTTGAGGTGAAGATCCAGGCTGGGGGCGGGTTCGCTCATCGCGTGTATCCTTTGATCCTTGTTCCATTGGTTGGCTGCTTTGGGCGCTGCCAGTGGAAGTAATCATGGTACGGATTTCCGTGCCTGTCAACACATATGGCATGGAATTTCGTATGACGATCGGAACCCGTCTGAAGAGCGAGCGGGAACGCTTGGGCCTCACGCTGCCTGAGTTCGCAGAACTCGCTGGCGCGAAGAAGAACACCGTGATTGATTGGCAGAGAGATGCATCCAGCCCTCCTGCCGCCAAGCTGGCTGCGCTTGCTGATGCGGGAGTGGATCCGCTTTACGTGCTGACGGGGCAACGCAGCATCGCACGCCCCGGCATGACGGACACTGAGATAGAGCAGTTCAATGACGTGGTGGATACGTTCTGGGCGCTGTCCGATCCCGGTCGCGTAATGGCCTTGAACATGCTGACTGCACTGCTGGCAAAGGAAACCCAAGAAGGGTCTTCTCGGGGACTGCGTAAGCCAAAGACCTGAGTCCGTAGATGACCTGCTGTTGAGCTTTAAAGGGCGCATTTTTCAATGCGCAGAATTCAAATCGGACAAGGAGGCGTCATGAAGAAGCTGGTTTTTTCGCTCGCGGTTCTGTTGGTCTTGCTCGGTGCAAAGGCGGTAATTGGCCAGGACTTCAAAGACCAGAATCTCAAGCATCTAGTCATCGGAAAAACAACGCTGAGCGAGGCGGCCGCCCTCTTGGAAGCGCCGCCGCTGCGATCATCGGTTGGGGCAAGCGGCGCTACTGGCTACACCTGGCAATACATCCAGTCGAAAGCCAGTCTTTGGACTGGCAATGTGCGCAGCTCCAGTAAGCAGGTCATCCTGGTCTTCAATACGGATGGAACATTCCAGAGAATTTTCCAAATGGATGGCATCCAGCTCCCGCCTGAGGATCTCGAGAGGCTTTTCAGTCAGCCTGCTGCCGAGCACGCGCACAGGCAACAGAACCAAGTGAATTCACGAGCTGTTCCAGACTGACTCGGGGCGATCGAGATCTGACGGTCCGCCCGTTGTGATGTTGATCGCAATGAAAGGCCACACTCTCACGCGCGCGCGTGAGGTTCCTCGAAACCAGTTTCAAAGACGACGATCAGTCAAAGACTGAAACTCTGCCCATCGGTTTGGTGTGCGCATGGCGCACCTGGCCGGCGGGCATCCTCGTCTGCCCGTCGGCCATCTTTCCCTGGAGATGGCGCATGGCAGCAGAGCAATCCGGTAACAAAGCACTGCCCATCGCGGGCGGAATGCTGGCGACCATGCTGGCGTTGCTGCTCGGGCTGGTACAGCCCTTTGAGGGCTACTCGGCCCAGCCCTACCGCGATGTAGTCGGCAAACTGACGGTTTGCTACGGCCATACGGCAAACGTCGAACAGCGCACCTACACCCGCGCCGAATGCGAGCGCCTGCTCCAGTCGGACCTTGGTGTTGCCTGGAACACCGTACAGAGCTGCATCAAGGCGCCGATGACGGACTATCAGGCGGCTGCCCTGACGTCCTTCGCCTTCAACGTGGGTCCTGGCGGTGCCGGGGTCAAGGATGGACTGTGCTTCCTGCGTAACGGTCAGCAGCCGCGCATCCGCGTCTACGCCAACCAGGGGCGCTGGGATCTGGCCTGTGCCCAGTTGAGCAACTGGGCCAATGCCGGCGGCAAGCCCTACAAAGGCCTGGAGCGCCGCCGCACGGCCGAGCGCGCGATGTGCGAGGGCCGGTACTGATGATTCGCGCCCTGATCGCAACGGTCGCCCTGCTGCTGGTGCTCCTGCTGGTGGCCATTGCCGCAGCACTTCTCTACCGCGGCAATGCCCTGGACGCGCAGGCTCGTGACGCCACGGCGCAGCAGCGTGTGACCACGCTTGAATCGCAGCTTGAAGACGAGCGCAGCGCTCGTGGCATCGAGCACACCCAGGCCAAGGCGATGGCCCAGATCGGAGACGAACATGAAAATGATCGGGAGGCGTCCGCGTCCGTCCCTGCTGCCGTTGTGGCTGACGTGCGTACTGGCGATCTCAAGCTGCGCAACGACCTCGCCACCTGCCACACCGCTCGCCTGTCCCAAGCCGTCTCTGGCGCCGTCGAACGTGATGCGAGCGCCCAACTACGAGCAGAGGTCGCGGGCGATCTTGTTCGAATCGGACGCGACGCCGACAACCACGTCCGGGCCTGCCAGCGCGCCATCGGTGTCCTCACCGGACAGCAACCTTCCGTCGAGGCCAACCCATGATCGTTGAAGTGCAGCCGCTCTACCTGGTGTGGTTCGCCGGCATCGGCATCACCCTGCTCGGCGGCCTGATCGCCGGCGGTCGCTGGCTGGTCAACCAGCTGCAGCAACGCACTGATCAGCAGTTGGCCATCCTGATCAACGACAGCAAGCGCTGGCGCGAGGTTGAGAGCCACCTCACCGACTTCCGTCTGGAAGTTGCGAAGGAATACGTCCGCCGCGAGGACTATGCCCGCGGGCAGAGCGTCATCGAGGCAAAGCTCGATGCAGTGGCCTCGAAGATCACGAACATGCAAAGCAAGGGGAACACGCCGTGAGTCACGGAAATCAGGGCCCGGATCTGGGTAAGTTGCGCCGGGAGCAGCTGCGCTGGCTGATGCTGCTGGTGCTGGATCGCTCTCGCCCGTATCCGATCGGCGAAGCCGTCCTGGCCGGCGCCGCCCAGGACATGTATCCGGATGCCACCGCTTTGGAAGTGCGCAGGGAGCTGGATTACCTGGACACCCGCCGCTTGATCGACATCACCAAATCCCCTTCGGGGCCGTGGTCGGCTGAGCTGACGCGCCACGGTGTGGATATTGTCGAGTACAGCATCGACTGCGGGCCGGGCATCGCGCGCCCACCGAAGTACTGGTGATCCCATGCCTCCCGTGAGCAAGATCGACCTATTGCCGGCCGAGGTACGCGACGAGCTGGATCGGCGCCTGGTCGCCAATGCCTTCGGCGGCAGCATCTCGCTGTCCGAATGGCTCGGCGAGCAGGGCTACGAGATCAGCAAGACCACCGTCAACGAGCGGGCCAAGCGGCTCAAGCGCCGCCTGGCCTCGATCAGTGCTAGCACCGAGGCAATGAAGCTGGTGGCCGAGCAGTCGCCGGATAATGCCGCCGAGCGCGGCAGTGCACTGCTGGGCCTACTGCAGACCGACCTGTTCGAAGCGCTGCTGCAGTTCCAGGAGGCGGCCGACCAGGATGATGAAAGCATTTCCCCAGCCGATCGCATTGCGCTGTACAGCAAGGCGGCCAAGGCCATTGCTGAACTGACCCGCTCTTCCATCGTGCGCGAGAAATGGGCCGGCGAGATCCGCCAGAAGGCGCTGGTCGACGCGGCCAGCCGGGTCGAGGAGGCTGCACGGGCCAAGGGCCTGGACGCCGAGGGCGTGGAGTTCTGGCGCAACAAAGTGCTGCATGGAGTCGGCTAAGTGAGTGCACTGGGTCCCCTGCCGGATACCGAGCGCGTCCTGGACTGGGAGGAGCTGCCCGAGAGCGTGCGCTCGATCTCGGCCAACTTTGACCCGAGCAAGGCCGGTGTGCTGATGGCCCACCAGTCCGAATGGATCCGGATGCAGGAAGGGCTGGATATCGCGGTCTGCGAGAAGGGGCGTCGTACCGGCATCACCTTCGCTCAGGCGTTGAGCGACACCATCACCGCAGCCTCTGCCAAGGACGCCGGCGGCGACAACGTGTGGTACATGGCCGACACCAAGGAAAAGGGTCTGGAGTTCATCGGCTACGTGGCCAAGTTCGCGCCGATTATTGCCCAGGGCCAGGCGTCAAGGATTGAGCAGCACATCTTCCAGGACCAGCAGCCCGATGGCACCAGTCGGCAGATCCAGGCGTTCCGGGTTCGCTTCGCCAGTGGTTTCCGTATCACGGCACTGTCCTCGCGCCCGGAGAACATCCACGGCCTGCAGGGCGTGGTCGACCTGGACGAAGCGGCGCTGCACAAGGACGTAGCCAAGGTGCTCGAGTCGGCCACCGCCCTGCTGATCTGGGGCGGCCGCATCCGCGTGTGGTCCACCCACCGCGGCAAGAAGAACCCGTTCAATCAGCTGGTGCAGGACGTCCAGGCCGGCCGCTACGGCAAGAAGGCCGGGGTCATCCGCATCAGCTTCGATGATGCTGTATCCAATGGCCTGTACGAGCGGGTCTGCGCCATGCGTGGCAAGGTGGCCACCGCCGAGGGCAAGAAGGAGTGGTACACCGCCATCCGCTCGGCCTACGGCCCGCGCAAGGCCGCCATGCGCGAGGAGCTGGACGTCATCCCGCGCGATGGCGATGGCTCAGCCATCCCTTCGGTCTGGATCGATCGGGCCATGCCCGAGGTCCGGCCCGTGCTGCGCCTGGTCTTCGATGATGACTTCCCCAAGCGCTCTGAGAAGGAGCGCGAGATCTGGTGCTCGGTCTGGATTGCTACCACGTTGCTGCCCGTGCTCCGTGCTGCGGTGGCCGGGTTCACCGGGCGCTGGGCGATCGGCATGGACTTCGCGCGCCACCGTCACTTCTCGGTCATCAAGCCTGCCAAGGTCGGGCAGGATCTGCGCCGCGACGTGCCGTTCCTGATCGAGATGGCCAACGCGCCCACCCGCCAGCAGGAGCAGATCCTGTGGGCGCTGCTGGACGCGCTGAAGGAAGGATTCCCTGGTCGCTGGTCATTTGCCGGCGATGCCACTGGCCCCGGCCAGACCTTGATGGAGTACACCGGCGACCGCTACGGCCGGGCTGAGCTCGATACCGAGACGGGCCGCTACGTCGGTGGCCCAATCCACGAGGTCACCCTGTCGCGCCCCTGGTACGGCGAATGGATGCCCAAGTACATCGCGCTGTTCGAAGACGGCTTCCTCAGCCTACCCAGGGACGCGTCCCTGGAAGACGACCACCGCGCAGTGGAGTACGTCGACGGCATCCCGATGGTGCCGCGTCTGGAGCGAAAGGACCTGCAGGATCCGGAGCTGGTGCGCCACGGCGACGGCGCGATCGCCGGCGTGCTGATGCAGTTTGCCGCACTCAACCACGTCACCTCGGTGCCCATCGAGTTCCAGGCGGCCGGCGCGCGCGCCTACATCGGCGACGGCCGAGCCGACGGCGTGGCCACCGTCGTGACCGATGATGCCTTCGGCACGGTCAGCGGCGGAAATGATTTTGGAGGATATGCATGACCACCGCCCGCCCAGAGATCGACCGCGAGATTGCCACCACTGCCGATGGCATCGACATCACCCGTGGTTACACCGGGCCACTGCTGCTGCCCTTTGACAGTGTCCTGCGCAACCGCGGCGGCTACGACCTTCAGATCTACGAACAGGTGCTGTCCGACCCGGAGGTGAAGACCACCTTCGGCTCTCGCCAGGATTCGGTGGTGGCCTGCGAATGGCAGGTGGAGCCCGGCGGCGAGAAGCGCATCGACCGCCAGGCGGCAGAGTATCTGCAGGAGCAGCTGCATGGCATCGGCTGGGACAACGTCACCCGCAAGATGCTCTTCGGCGTGTTCTACGGCTATGGCGTGGCGGAGATCCTGTACAAGGTCGACGGTACTCGCATCGGCCTGAAGGACATCAAAGTTCGCAACCGTCGGCGCTTCCGTTACGGCAAGGAAGGTGACCTGCGCCTGCTCACCCAGACCCAGATGACCGAGGGCGTGCCTGCGCACGCGCCTTACTTCTGGAACTTCTGCTCCGGTGCCGATCACGACGATGAGCCGTATGGCCTGGGCCTGGCGCACTGGCTGTACTGGCCGGTGCTGTTCAAGCGCAACGGCCTCAAGTTCTGGCTGATCTTCCTGGAGAAGTTCGGCATGCCCACCGCCGTCGGCGAATACGACGAAAATGCTACCGATCCAGAGAAGGCCAAGCTGCTGCAGGCCACACGCGCGATCCAGACCGACAGCGGCATCATCATGCCCAAGGGCATGGCGCTGAGACTGCTGGAGGCCGGACGGAGCGGCACGGCCGATTACAAGGCCCTGCAGGACTACATGGATGCCACCATCCAGAAGGTGGTGCTTGGCCAGACCGCCAGCACCCAGGGCACGCCCGGCAAGCTGGGCAACGACCAGCTGCAGCGCGAAGTGCGCCGCGACATCATTACCTCCGATGCCGACCTGGTGTGCGAGTCCTTCAACAAGGGGCCAGCGCGCTGGCTCACCGAATGGAACTTCCCCGGCGCGGCCATTCCTCGGGTCTATCGCGTCACGGAAGAGTCGGAGGATCTGGACGCTACCGCCAGCCGCGACAAGAAGATCCTCGACCTGGGCTACAAGCCCAAGCAGGTCTACATGGATCAGACCTATGGCGACAACTACGAGCCGGTCCAGGCGCCGCAGGAGCCGCCTGCGGCACCGACGGCGATCGATGGCGCCGAGTTCGCCAATGCCGGCGGTGCGGTAGTCAGTTTGCTGCGCAGGCACTATCCCGCCGCCTTTGCCGACAGCACCCCGAAGACGCCCGATCCCGCTGTCGAACTGGGCCAGCAGCTCGATCGCCGGCTGTCGCCCATTGGTGCTGGATGGGTCGAGCAGATCCGCCAGCTGGTCGATGAGGTCGACTCGCTGGAGCAATTGCGCGACCGGCTGTTTGAGCTGCACCCGAACATGACCCTGGACGACTACGCCTCGGTGATGGCCGATGCGATGACGGCAGCGACGCTGGCTGGCCGTACCGACATCCAGGGCGCGGGAGACTGATCAATGGCCGGGGTTGCCTACGCTCAACTGCCGTTCCGGGAGCAGATCGAGTTCTTCCGTCGCAAAAAGAACGTGCTCACCGAGAGCTACCTGGACGTTTGGGAGTCGGAGCACGACACCAGCTTCATGGTGGCCGGTGCCAACCGTGACGCTCTGCTGGCGGACTTCCGGCAATCCATCGATCGGGTCATTGCTGAGGGGCGGACTCTTCAGCAGTTCCGGGAGGACTTCGACCGGATCGTGGCCACGCATGGTTGGGACTACAACGGCGGTCGGAACTGGCGCTCACGGGTGATCTACGAGACCAACCTGCGCCAGAGCTACAACGCCGGACGCTGGGCCCAGCTGCAGCAGCTGATCAAGGTGCGGCCGTTCTGGCGCTACAACCACAACGACGCCGTCGAGCACCCTCGGCCGCTGCACGTGTCGTGGAATGGCCTGGTGCTGCGCCACGACGATCCGTGGTGGCGCTACCACTATCCAGCCAACGGCTGGGGCTGCCAGTGCTATGTCGATGCGCTCAACGAGCGCGACCTGCGCCGGTTGGGCAAGAATGGTCCGGATAAGGCTCCCGAGATCGTGATGCAGTCGGTGACCATCGGGCAGCGCAGTCCCGGTGGGACCCGCACGGTGCTGACGCCGGCAGGCGTCGATCCTGGGTTCGGCTACGCGCCGGGGGCAACGGCTGACCACTGGCCCAGTGGCCGCGGTGGTCCGGTCACCCCGCCTTCGTTGACCGAGCAGCTCACCTCCGCTCTGCAGAACGCCCTGGAGACGGGAGCACGGTTGCCGGCGGCGCCAGCGGCTGCCAGCGCTGCCCAGGCCTTGGCGCGGCCGCGCGCCAGGGATGCGCTGCAGGCCGGCTATGCCAGCTGGCTGGCCAGCATTGATGCCGATGCTGCCCACGCTGCCCGCTATCTGGCCGGAGCACTGTCGCCCGGATTGGTGTCGCAGCTGCAGCGTGCCGCCGTTCGCCCAGCGACGGCGGCCTTTGCCGTGTTGGCCGACCAGCTCCCCATCACTCGGCCTGGCGCGGTGGCCATCGCCGCAGCCGAGCTGCCGATTCGCCTTCTCGATGCGGTGGCCATCCTGCTGGACGCTGCCGCAGGCCGCTTGCGCTATGTGCTGGCGGTGGGACGTCCTGCCTTCATGGTGGTCGACGTGGCCATCTCGGGAACGGGCGTCAGCACGGTGCAGTCCCAGCTGCAGATGCTGATGCCCGCCGAACTCCAGCGCGGCGTTGCCGATGGCACGCTGCAGCTGCTGCAGGGAGAGATCTGATGGCACAGCTTGAGGTCACGCTTGATTCGGCAACACCTGGTCTGGCCGATGCGCTGCGGCAGCTGGAGGGCGAGGCGCACCAACTGATCTTGAAGGACTGGGGCGAGTACCTGCTGAGATCCACACGCGAGCGGGCTGCAAAGGAGCGTGACCCGACTGGACGTCGATGGCGCGCGCTTGAGCCCAGCTACAAGCGCTGGAAACAGAAGAAGCGCCCCGGCGTGCCGATTCTGAAGTTCGATTTCCACATGCTCGGTGACATGGCTTCATGGCAAACGGACGGGAACGATGCCGTCCTGGTCGGTACCAATGCACCCTATGGCGCCATCCACCAATTCGGCGGCACCATCCAACGCGCCGCGCGTCCGGCCAACATCCACCTGAAGACGGGTAAAGGCGGCAGCCGGTTCGTCAAAGCCAGTCGTGGGAACGCGCGCTACAAGCGCTCGGTCACAATGCCTTCGTACACGAACACCATCGCTGCTCGTCCGTGGCTCGGTGTCAGTCGCGAGGATGAGAAGGAGCTGCTGGATATCGCCCAGGATCACGTGAGCGGCGCCTTCGAGTGATCATCGCGCAGGAGGCGCTGTGTACGCCTCTATGCTGGGGCCGCCACACTCAGACGTCATAGGCGGCTGCTTGGTGTCTGACACGCCTCTGAAGGCCGCGTCGGTGCCTGCATCCGCGCAACAAGATCACTGCACGCGGATCGTCCATGTCTGTTAAACGTTTCTTGCAGGATGCGGTCCCAATGCGTGAGACGGCACTGCGGGAAAACTGGCGACATGAATCAATCTGTCGCTGCCCGGGAAAGTTGGAAACCAGTTTCAAAGACAGCGTGTTCTGACGCGGGAAAACTGGCGGCATGAACCAGCCCGCCGCCACCCTGCAGATCTTCAAAGCCGGCACGCACGTTGCCGAAGACGGCCGCACGCTGACCTTCAGCGAAGCCGATGTGCAGCAGATCGCCGATAGCTACGATCCGGCACTGCATGAAGCACCCATCGTGGTGGGCCATCCCAAGACTGACGATCCGGCCTATGGCTGGGGCAAAACCCTTCAGGCCAAGGACGGCCTCCTCGTCGCCGAGCCGCACAATGTTGATCCTGCCTTTGCAGAGCTGGTCAACAACGGGCGCTTCAAGAAGATCAGCGCTTCGATCTTCATGCCTGATTCGCCGGGAAATCCGACGCCGGGCAAGTACTACCTGCGCCACATCGGCTTCCTGGGCGCGCAGCCGCCGGCGGTGAAGGGACTCAAGTCGGCCTCGTTCGCTGAGGGCGACGATGCCGCCTGCTTTGCCATGTCGCTGGCCCCGCTGGGCTGGACGCTGACGGACCTGTTCCGCCGCTTCCGCGACTGGCTGATCGACACCCAGGGCCTTGAGACGGCCGACCAGGTCATTCCCGACTGGCAGATCCGTGGGATCGCGAGCAGCACACGCGATGACGACGAAGCGCGCAACTCAGCCCTCTTTGCGTCGCCATTGCTCACCCAGTTCCCGCGCAGCGCCATCGGCGCGCCAGCGCCCATCCCGGCAACGCCTCCCACTCGTGAACAGGTCAAATCGGAGATCGACCCCATGTCCCAGCAGAACACCCCGGAGCACGCCCAGCGTCAGCAGCAGCTCGACCAGCAGGCTTCCACCCTGGACGCTCGCGAGAAGGCCCTCGCCGCCCGTGAGCAGTCCGCCCGACGCGAAGATGCGGTGGCGTTCGCCGAAGGCCTGGTGAAGGAAGGCAAGTTGCTGCCCCGTCAGCAGCCGGCCGTGGTGGAGCTGCTGCTGGCCCAGCCCAATGGCAAGGAACCGCTGAACTTCGCCGAGGGCGAAACGACGGTGTCCAAGCCAGCTGAGTCGGTCCTGCGCGAGCTGCTGACCAGCCTGCCCAAGGCAGTGGACTTCGGCGAGAAGTCCGGTGGCGACGCACCCAACGCAGCGGCGAACTTCGCCGCGCCCCCGGGCACGCATGTCGATGCTGGCCGCGCGGATCTGTTCAACCAGGCCAAGGCCTACCAGCAGCAGCATCCCGGCACGTCCTGGGCGGCTGCAGTCGCCGCGGTCGGCGGCTGACCTTCCCATCCAGGAGCCCACCATGTCCCAGAACATCGCTCTGCTCACGCTGTCCGTGCTGGCCGCGGCAGCCCTCACCCACAACCGCTTCGTCTCGCCTACCGGTGGAGTCGCCGCTGCTGGCGGCAACGCCTGCGGGGTTGCGCGCTCGGATGCCGCCGTCGGGCAGTTGGCTCCGGTCGACGTCTTGGGCACCACGCAAGTGACCGCAGGTGGCGCAATCGCTGCCGGCGCCGCCCTCCAGGTAGGTGTCGATGGCAAGGCCATCACCGCCGACGCCGGCAAGGTCGTTGCCCGTGCGGCGCCTGGCGCCACGGCCACCGCCGATGGCGATGTCCTTGAAGTGATCCTCATCCCGAACTGACCGGCTAGTGCCGTAGGAGATTTACATGTCTGGACAAATGACCCCCGGCCAGGTTCGCGTCGTTGACCCGATCCTTTCCGAACACGCCCGTGGCTACCGCCAGGCGCAGCTCGTGGCCACCGCGCTGTTCCCCTTCGCCGACGTCGCCGCCTATGGCGGCCAGGTGATCGAGTTCGGCAAGGAATCCTTCAAAATCTACAACGCCAAGCGTGCCCCCGGTGCCAATACCAAGCGCATCCGCTTCGGCTATGAAGGCAAGCCGTACGCCATCGTCCCGAGCGCACTGGAAGCGCCGGTGCCGCGTGAACACATGCGAGATGCGAGCCAAGTGCCGGGGATCAACCTGAGCACCCGGGCCGTGAACATCGTGCTGCGCTCGCTGCTGCTGGAATACGAGGTGGACAGCGCCAAGATCGCCACCAGTGCCGCCAACTACGACAACGACCACAAGGTCGCGCTGGCTGGCAACAACGTGTGGTCCAACGCCGCCTCCAATCCGGCGCAGGATGTGGAAACCGGCAAGGAAGCAGTGCGAGACAGCATTGGCCTGTACCCCAACACCATGTTGCTGTCGGCCAAGGCCTTCAAGCAGCTCAAGCAGCATCCGAAGCTGATCGATCGCTCCGCCAGCACTGGCATTCGCAAGGTCACCCTGGATCTGCTCAAGCAGGTCTTCGAGATCGACAACATTGTCGTCGGCGGCGGTGTGGTTGCTGATGACAATGGCGCCTTTGGTGACGTGTGGGGCACTTCGGCTGTCCTGGCCTACGTCAGCCCCGGTGCCGACGTGAACGCCAACGTGGAAGAGCCCAGCTACGGCTATGGCTACCGCATCGAAGGCATGCCGCTGGTCGAAGTTCCCTACTGGGACAACAGCGCCAAGAGCTGGATCTATGGCGTCAGCAACGATGCCACTCCGGTCCTGGCAGGCATGGCGGCGGGCTATCTGATCAGCGGCGCCGGCAACTGATGAAGGGAGCCGGCGAAGGATCGCCGGCGTAGTTGCCGCTGACCCGTACAACCCAGCGAGCGGCAGCACCAGGCGAACGCGGGCCTGGCCGTGCGGAGCACAGCAGAACCATGCGTGACAGCCGGAGAGCACGGCACCACACCTATTCGGAGAACTCGTCGTGGCCAAGCCCCGCACTGCGCCGCCCAGCGCACCCAAGACCGTCCAGGACGACCAGCCGGCCGACGTGCCAGTCGTCACGGAAGACAAGACTGCCGACGCACCGCCGGCGACGGACGGCTTGGTGCCGGAGCAAGGCCACAGTGAGCTGGAGACCGCCACGTCGGCGGCCTCCGCAGGCGATGGTGCTGCCGTCGACCCGCTGCAGGCTGACCATCCGGCAGCGGACCAGGATGCCGCCATCGACGCGGGTGCTCCGTCGCCGGAAGCCGACATCACCATTGGGGTTGCCGCCGGTGGAGGCGATTCGCCCAATGCACTGGTTTCTGATGGTCTCTGGGTGCCTATGTGCTTTGAAGTACTCAGCCCGTTCAAGCACAACGACGTCGTCGTCAAGCCGCCGGCGTGGATCGAGATGACATGGGAAGAGGCGCAGGCCTACCAGGATGCCGGTGTCCTCGGTGACGACCCGGTCGCCCCGGAAGAGCTGGAGTAACCGGCCGTCATGTCCTACTGCACGCTCGCACTGCTGTCGGCGGCCAAGCTTGCCCAGGAGCTGGCGCAGGTGGCCACGCCGGAGCGCTATCCGATTGTGGACGATGCGCTGATGGATGCCACGCTGCTCGGCAGTGATCGCAGCGCATTCGACCCGGCCGACGTGGCGATCGCCGATGAGGCGGCCGCGCACGTGCAGCGCGCCCTGGACGATGCCGATGGCGTGATCAACGGCTACCTGGTCATGCGCAAGCCCAAGCCCTATCCGGTACCGCTGCCAGCGCCGGTACCGGGCATCGTGTCCACCTGGGCACGGTGGATTGCGCGCTACCTGCTGCACAAGGATCGAGTCAACACCGAGGAACGCACCGATCCGGTGGTGCGCGACTACAAGGAGGCGCTTGCCTTTCTGGAGAAGGTGCGCAAGGGCGAATTCAGCCTTGGTGAGGATGATCCGCTGCCGGCGCCGAGCAGCGGTGCGCCCGAGGTTTGCGCGCCGCCGCGGGAGTTTAGCCACCGCACCCTGCAGGACTACGGCCGGTGAGCACGCAGCCCTTCGACATCGGGCTGGTGCGCGATCGCATCCGCCAGGGCGTCAGCGAGAAGGAGCTGCGGCAAGTCCAGGGCAGCGCCGACTACGCCGCCGTTACAGCGCTGCGCGACTTCCCCGCGCCGTGCTGCTACGTGCTGCTGGCCCGGGAGATGCCGCTGGAGACCAAAACCGGCGTTTCGATCCCCGGCCAGCAGACGCGCCTGGCGCAGTTGGTCGAAGTGAACTTCGCGGTGGTGACCGTCTGCCGCAACTACCGCGAGCAGCGCGGGGCGCAGGTGATCGATGAGCTGCGCCTGCTGCTGGGCAAGGTTCGTCAGCCGCTGCTGGGCTGGGCACCGCCCATTCCTGGTGGCCGTGCCTGCCAGCTCATCGAGGGCAACCTCGAGGACTACGACGCTGCCACCGCCCTTTGGGTCGACGTATGGAAGACCCAAGCCGTTCTTCAACCCGAGATTCCGCGATGACTACCCAGACCACTCAGAAGCACACGATCAAGAAGGCGGGCCTGACGCTTGCGAGCAAGCCCATTGCGGAAGGCGAAACGGTGGAGCTTCCTGCCGACCTGGTGCCCTGGGCGGTTGAGCGCGGCTTCATCGACGCTCCCGACGCCGATTCTTCCCCCAATCCGTCGCGCAAGGCCAACGGCCAGGCGACTCCTGCCATCGCCCAGGAGGCGAAGTAAGCCATGTCCGATACCGAGTATTTCTCCCTGCAGGGTCGTGTGTACCTGGGCCTGCGCAATGCCGACGGCAGCCGCGCACCGGCGCGTTGGGCGTATGACGCCAGCGTCCTCGAGCTGACCATGTCCAGCACTCGTGAAACCAAGAAGGAAAGCTGGTCCGGTGTGCGCGGCGTCGGCGCTACCATGACCACCGAGCGCAACCTCGGCGTCAATCTGACCCTGGGCCAGCTCAACACCGATCACCTGGCGCTGGCCACGGACGGCACCCGCATGGAGCTGGCTGCCGGCTCAGCAGCCAACGAGGCCATTGGTACGGTCAAGCCGGGGGATGTGGTCGCGCTGGAGTATGCGGCGATCAGTGCACTGGTACTGGAGGGCGGCACCCCAGCCGCGCCGTTGGTGCTGGACACCGACTACACCGTCAACCTGACCACCGGCATCGTCACCTTCCTCACCGCTAAGACGGCGGTGGTGGCCAAGACCTATAAGTACGCTGCGCACAGCCTGGTGAAGGTCTTCGAAAGCACCAAGTCCGAGTACTACGTACTCTTCGACGGCGTCAACAGTGTTGATGGCACCACCATGCGCTTCCGCGGCGAGGTTCACCGCGTCACCTTCCCGGCCTCGGAGACGCTGTCGCTGATCAACGACACCTTCGGTGAGATTGCGCTCACCGGCGAGGCCAAGATTGACCCGGTGCGGCAGGCCGATCCGCGCTTCGGGCTGTACGCCCGTGCCCTGCTGGTGGATGCAGCCTGATGGCCAAGGTGATCGGCAATGTCGGTCAGCAGTCCCCCGGATCCGGCACTACGGATCCGGGGGCAATAGCCGGTGAGCTGGACGTGCTAGCCGGCCAGCAGCAGGGGCAGCTCGGCGAAAAGACCATCACAGTGCGCGAGTACGGCTTCTTTGAGGCCGCTCGCATCCTGCAGACCGCCGCACCACTGGTTGGGGACCTGCAGCCGCTGTTCGAAGGCACCGATCCGCCTTCCATGCTGCAGGTGATGGATGCACTTATGTCCCACCCGGATCTGATCCGGCATCTACTGGCATGCTCGATCGCAGCGCCGCCGGCTGATGCCAAGGATCACGCAGCCGAGGTGCGGGAGCAGGAAGCGTGGCTGGAGACGCTCAACGAAACCGATGGCGAGCAGATGCTGCTCTTGTGGTGGCAGGCCAATAGCAGTTTTTTTCTCCGCCGCCTGCTCCGAAACGCCGTCAGTCAAAAGGTACTCCCGTCGGTTACGGACGCGTCTTCACCGACCTGATCAACGCTGGCTACGGCCGCAGCTTTGGCGATATCGGTCGCATGACCAAGCGCCAGATATCCCTCGCCTGGGAGCACGTCCAGGCTCAGCAGCGGCGGGCACGGCGGGAGCGCATTACCGACGTCAACGCTGCGTATGCCGGCGGTAATTCGATGACCACCTTGCTGAAGGATCTGAAATAACAATGGCCTCCTCGCGCAACCTCGAACTGGCGATGCGTATCGCCCTGGACATCGAGCAGGTGCGCCAGGCGCTGCCAGTGGTCCAGAAGGGGCTCGCCTCGGTCAAGGGCGCCGGCCAGGATGCCGGCGCCGGCCTGGGCGACGTCACGAAAGAGGCGAAGAAGGCCGCTGATGCCTTGGACAGGGCCGCGCGCAGCAGTGCCGCCTCGGGCAGCCAAATGGAGGATGCTGGCCAGAAGGCGGCCGCCGGCGCGGCGGGCATGGCCACGGCAGGAGAATCGGCTAAGGCCATGTCGGCGGATGTGGCCACCGCCGCAGATCGCGTCCGAACGTCCGGCGCAGCGGTACAGAAGACAGTGGCCGATGAGATTCGCCTGATCTCCGAGCTCGATGCACGTCTGGAGCGCGGCGCGGCGAGCATGTCCGATCTGGCCGACACCGAGGCGATGCTTGATCGGGTGATTGCGCGCGGCCTGATCACCACCGAGGATTACAACAGCGCGCTCAAGGCGCTGGACAAGCAGGAAGCGGGCCTGGCTCGGTCGGAGCAACAGCGTCAGCGTGCTGTTGAGGGCGCCCTGGGGCGCTATGACAGTGCATCAGTAAAGCTGCAGAAGCTCGAGCGGGACGAGCAGGAACTCAAGGCGGCGGTAGATGCCGGCCGCATCAGTCGCGAGCAGTACAACCGCGCCCTGGCGGGCATCAACGTCCAGCGCAACGCGGTCAAGGTTGCCGAAGCGACCAGCCGCAGCCTGGGCGCCGGGGCGATCTCGGCCGGCCAGTACCAGATGGCCATGCGCCAGCTGCCGGCGCAGATCACCGATATCACCACCAGCATCGTCAGCGGCATGCCGATCTGGATGGTGGCCATCCAGCAGGGCGGCCAGCTGAAGGATTCCTTCGGCGGTGTCGTCCCCGCCGCCCGCGCACTTACCAGTGCGCTCAACCCCGCGGTGGTCGTCCTGGGCGGTGTGGCTGCCGGACTGGGTGTTGTTGGCTTTGCAGCGCTGCAGGGCTACAAGCAGCTGCGAGCCTTTGACGCCGCTGTGATCTCGACCGGCCATTCACTTGGCGTGTCCAGCGGTCAGCTCTATGCCCAGGCGAATGCCGTCGGTGCGGTCACCGGCGAGTACTCCGATGCTACGGCGGCCGCGCAGCAGCTTGCTTCCAGTGGGAAGCTGACGGCCAACACCCTATCCACTGCAATCAGTGTCGCGGTCAACCTGGCCAAGCTGACGGGCGAGTCGATCGAGGGCACCACCGCCAAGGTGATCGAGGTCTCCAAGGCGCCTTCGGCTACGCTGGCCAAGCTCAACGAGCAGTACCACTTCCTCACCGCAGCGGTGTACGAACAGGTTCGAGCCCTGGAGGACCAGGGCAAGGCGACCGATGCCGCCAAGGCCGCGCTGGAGGCGATTGCCAATGTCAGTGACCAGCGCGTCAAAGAAATGGAATCGCGGGCGGGCTATCTGGAGCAGGCATGGGATGCAGTGGCCCGTACGCTCAAGAGGGTTTGGCAAGGGCTGAAGGACATTGGCCGCACCGACTCCGAGGCGATGCTCCGCGCGGAAACTGCGGCGATGCGTGGTACGACCGAGCAGCTGCAGCAGGCGCTGAAGAACGGCAACACGCCAGCCATCAGCTACTACTACGACCTGCAGATCAAGCAGATGGACCGGCTCCGCAAGGCTCGGGCCGCCTACGATCGTGACGTCAATGCTGCCGAGAGCGCCGGCCAAGCCCAGCGCATCCAGGATGCCGGCGTCGAAGCCGCCAAGGCGATCGCATCGGGTCTGGAGGAAGGTGCCAGCAAAGCGGAGAAGCTGAAGAAGGCGACCGAAGAGGTTGCCAAGCAGTTCCGCGAGCTGCGCAAGGCTAATCCAGGAAGCGACCTCCTCAAGGGTGTCAGCTTCGGCGACGATGGCAGCGTCAGCGGCGGTGCCTACGACAAGCGGGTTGCCCAGCTGCAGGAGAAGTTCAAAGAGCGCACCCGGAAAGCGCCGAAGACGGAAGGTCAGAAGGATGAGGCCGCAGCACAGCGAGAGCTGGAGCGACTCAAGCAGCAGATCGATCTGGTCGGAACCCTGGATGAGACTCGCAAGAAAGCGACCGAGACTGCCCGCATCCAGGCAGCTATTGCTGAGGGCAACTTCCAGAATGCTTCGGCGAAGACCAAGCAGGAGTTGCTGGACGAAGCCAAGAAGCTGGATCTGGCCAACCTGCGGGTCGAGGCCGACCGCAAGATGCTGGAGATCCGCGATCGCATTGCAGCTCTGCAGGGCCGAGGTCCGGATGCGGAGTTGGCCAAGACCACGCGTGAACTGACGAAGCTGAAGGAAGAGCTGGAAGCCGCCGGACGGTCTGCTGACGCTGCAGATGTTGCCAAGCTCCTCAATCTGAGCAAGGCCAGCACGGATCTGAAGAACCTTCAGGATACCTACAACCAGGTCATGGCCGGCATCGCACTGGGCCAGCAAAGAATCCAAGTGGAGCTGGAAGCAGGCTTGATCACGCAAGCCGACGCACAGCAACGCGTGGTTGACCTGTATCAGAAGCAGAGCTCGGCCTTGCGGGATCTTGTTCCGCAGATGCGAGCAGCGGCAATGGCACTGGGAACGCCGGAAGCAATCGCCGCGGTCGATCAGATCGACCTGAAGCTCAAGGAAATGGTTCAGACCACGAACCTGCTTCAGCAAACCGTTAGGACGACGCTTCAGAACGGCTTCAAAGAAGCCTTTATGTCGCTGGCAAATGGAAGCGCCTCGTTAACTGACGCAGTGCGCGGATTCTTCTTGTCCGTTTCCAGCGGCTTGGCCGAGTTCGTGGCCGATCAGTGGTCGCAGGCGTTGGCCAGTCGAATCACGTCGATGGTGTTCGACAAGGGGGTGGATGCCGGAACTGACGCGGCCGCCGCTGCCGCGACTCAGGCTTCAGCAGCAGCTCTGTCGACTGCCGCTGCCGGCGTCACCGCCGGCGCCACGGCAGTGGCCACCAGCGCAACCGCGCTAAGCACCTCGGGCGCGGGCTTGATCACTGGGGCATCTGCGGTGACGGCTGCCGCCATCCAGATGCAGGCTGCGGCACAGGCGATGGCCGCTGCGTCGGCCGTGAGAGCGGCCGCCAGCTATGCGGTAGGCGGTTACACCGGCCCTGGCAGCAAGTATCAGGAGGCCGGCACGGTCCACGCGGGTGAATTCGTCCATCGTCAGGAAGTAGTACGCCAGCCTGGCGCCCTGGCATTCCTCTACGACTTCAATAGGGTGGGTATGGCCGCGCTTGAGCGTTGGCGTGGCTATGCCGACGGAGGGCATGTGGCAGCGATGCCCACGCTGCAGCGGTCCCCCGTGTTCACCAGCGCAGCGTCGGCGCCGCCGAGCACTGCTGCGCAGTTGGGCCTGCGCGTGATCAACCAGGTTTCGCCGGACCTGCTCGACCAGTACCTGGACGACCCCGGCAGCGACACCACCGTCATCAACAAGATCAGCCGCAACTCTGCGGCGATCCGCCAAGTATTGGGACTCTGAGCATGGCCTGGGCAACCGACACCGCCGCCAACATCACCGACCTCATGGCCCGCCTGCGGGACTTCCTGACTACCAATGCCTCCCTGGTTGCGGCGAACCAGCAATGGCAGGTCGTGGGTGGCGTGGCCAGCGGTCCGATCGCGGCCAACGATTTTGTGTCACTGAAGGGCCGAGGCCTGGCGGGCGAGGATGAGATCTACGTGTCTCTGCAGGCATGGGTGGTGCCCGCCAGCGCCTTCTACAACATGGCGGTCTTTGGTCACACCGGCTACAACCCGGCGCAGCCGCGCGTGGATCCTCCTGGCTCCAATTCAAATCCGGTAGCGCTGCTGGGCGTCAACTCGCCGATCAAGTACTGGTTCGTTGCCAATGGCCGTTGCTTCAAGGTCATCACGCGAATCAACGGCCGCTACGACGCCGTCTACGCCGGCTTCATCTTGACCGACCATCTGCCAGCCGACTGGAGCTACCCGCTTTTCATCGGGGGATCGTGCCTGGAGCGGAACTACCTGGCCTCGTCGGATGGCTACGAGCATTCCAATTTCTGGAGCCCCAACGCAGACGGTACGAACAACACCAATCGCAGCCAAGCGTATCTGTTCTCGCCAATGCAGGCTTGGGTTCCGATCCGCAACCTCGCTCTGAACGGATCTCTCACTACCGGGCGTATGAGCCTGCCGTGGGCAAAGACAATCTGCAACCAGAACGTGCGCAACTGCCTGGACGGGCAGCGCTGGGTACAGCGCGGTCAGTTGGCGGGCTTTGCGTGGGACGGCAGCCTCACCGACAGATCTTATCCCGACAGCCAAATGCCTGAGAAGGGACAGTTCTATGGCAGCTTCGACGGCGTCTTCTACACCCCGTCCTTCGGTG
>NZ_JAPTFQ010000063.1:0-29645 GCF_030985535.1 Stenotrophomonas sp. Sm2128 | reverse complement strand
GGAAAGGGGAGGGGCTGTCCGGGGAAATCACCAGTGTGGGTCCATGCAAGGCCTTGATCAGGGCCATTGCGCGGGGAATGCCCCGGGCCTTCAACAGATCCGGTTCTGAAAAACGTTGCAGATCGAGGCGTCGCCTGTGGTGTCTGGCCGGGACGGCCGCAGGGTCGTCCCGGGGAGCCTGGGCCTTTGCGAGGGCAGGCCACCATGGCGGGGGGAAACCGACACTCCTGGGGCCCCCGGAGCCGGCCAGCGGCCGCTTCCGCCTGCCGCCGTCATATCCCCTGGGCCCCCCGGCCGTTAGAATGGCGGCCGCTGTCCACCGCCCGCTCCCGGAGCCCCCATGCCCGTTGAAGCCCAGCCGGTAGCCACCGTCGTCGACACGACCGGTGCGCCCGGCTATCTCTCCATTCGTGACCTGCGCAAGGAATTCGACGGTTTCGTCGCCGTCGACGACGTCAACCTGGACGTGCGCAAGGGCGAGATCTTTGCCCTGCTCGGTGGCTCCGGCAGTGGCAAATCGACCCTGCTGCGGTGCCTGGGCGGCTTCGAGACGCCCACCAAGGGCAGCATCACCCTCGACGGCCAGCGCCTGGATGCGCTGCCGCCGTACCAGCGGCCGGTCAACATGATGTTCCAGTCCTATGCGCTGTTCCCGCACATGACGGTCGAGCAGAACATCGCTTTCGGCCTGAAGCAGGATGGCCTGGGCAAGGATGCGATCGGCAAGCGCGTGGGCGAGATGCTCGACCTGGTGCAGATGGGCCACCTGGGCAAGCGCAAGCCGCACCAGCTGTCCGGCGGCCAGCAGCAGCGCGTGGCGCTGGCGCGGTCGCTGGCCAAGGGGCCGAAGCTGCTGCTGCTGGACGAGCCGATGGGCGCGCTGGACAAGAAGCTGCGCTCGCAGATGCAGCTGGAACTGGTCAGCATCATCGAATCGTCGGGCGTGACCTGCGTGATGGTCACCCACGACCAGGAAGAAGCAATGACCATGGCCACCCGCATCGCGGTGATGGATGCCGGCTGGATCCAGCAGGTCGGCAAGCCGGACGAGGTCTACGAGCAGCCGGCCAACCGCTTCGTCGCCGAGTTCATCGGTTCGGTCAACCTGTTCGACGGGGTGATCGACGAGGACCTGCCGGAGTACGTGACCGTACGCTCGCCGCTGTTCCCGGCGCCGATCTACATCGCCCATGGCATCACCGGTTATGAAGGGCAGCCGGTCGCGTTCGCGCTGCGCCCGGAGAAGGTGATGATCGGCAAGGACGAACCGGAAGGGCACACCAACAAGGCCCAGGGCGTGATCGAGGACATCGCCTACTTCGGCAGCCATTCGGTCTACCACGTGCGCCTGCCCAGCGGCGCCAAGGTGCTGGCCAACTTCGCCAATTCGCAGCGCTGGGCCAGTGATGGCCTCACCTGGGGCGACGAGGTGTGGGTGCACTGGCGCGACAACGACGGCGTGGTGCTCACCTCATGAGCACCGCCGGCCTGAAGCGCTGGCTGCCGGGGCTGCGTGCCACGGTGATCGGCATTCCGTACCTGTGGCTGCTGCTGTTCTTCGCAGTGCCGTTCCTGATCGTGGCGATGATCAGCTTCTCGCTCAGCCGGGTCGGCTCGCCGCCGTACACCTGGCTGTTGCAGTACGCCGACGGCGGTTTCTCGCTGAAGCTGAACCTGGAAAACTACCTGGCGCTGTTCCGCGATTCGATCTATGCCCAGGCGTTCCTGAGCTCGATCAGGATCGCGGCGATCTCGACCTTCCTGACCCTGCTGATCGGCTATCCGATGGCCTATGCCATCGCGCGCCTGTCGCCCGCCGCGCGCAACGTGGCGATGATGCTGGTGGTGCTGCCGTCGTGGACCTCGTTCCTGATCCGCGTGTATGCGTGGAAGGCGATCCTGGACCGCAATGGCCTGCTCGACCAGTTCCTGCAGTTCACCGGCCTGCAGACGCTGATGACGTCGATAGGCCTGCCGAAACTGCAGCTGATCGACACCCCGACCGCCGCCTACATCGGCATCGTCTACTGCTATCTGCCGTTCATGGTGCTGCCGCTGTACGCCAATCTGGTCAAGCATGACCACCGCCTGCTGGAGGCGGCCTACGACCTCGGTGCCAAGCCGTGGCAGGCGTTCCTGCGCATCACCCTGCCGTTGTCCAAAGCGGGCATCATCGCCGGCTGCATGCTGGTGATGATTCCGGCGATCGGTGAATTCGTGATCCCGGAAATGCTGGGTGGCTCGGAAACGCTGATGGTGGGCCGCCAGCTGTGGAACGAGTTCTTCAACAACCGCAACTGGCCGGGCGCCTCGGCGATGGCGGTGGCGATGATCCTGTTGCTGCTGGTACCGATCCTGCTGTTCAACCGTTCCCAGCAGCGCCTGCTGGAAGGGAAGCAGGCATGAGCCCGCGTAGCGCAAAGGGCCTGGGGCTGGGCGTGCTGCTGCTCGGCTTCGCCTTCCTGTACCTGCCGATCCTGCTGTTGATGTTCTATTCGTTCAACAGCTCGCGGCTGGCGATGGTCTGGGCCGGGTTCTCCACCCGTGCCTACAGCGACCTGTTCGCCGACCGCGCGCTGATGGATGCGATGTGGACCAGCCTGGTGGTGGCGTTCTGGACTGCCTGCACGGCCACCGTGCTGGGCACGCTGGCAGCGATGGTCATGACCCGCTTCAAGCGCTTCCGCGGCAAGCCGCTGTTCGGCGCGCTGGTCACCGCGCCGCTGGTGATGCCGGATGTGATCCTGGGCTTCTCGCTGATGGCGCTGCTGGCCTCGATGGGCGCGATTCCCGGCTTCCCGGCACGCGGCCTGGCCACCATCTGGATCGCCCACGTCACCTTCACCCTGTGCTTCGTCACCGTGGTGGTGTCCTCGCGGCTGCAGGAAATGGACCTGTCGCTGGAAGAAGCGGCGATGGATCTGGGCGCCAGCCGGCTGACCGTGTTCGCCCGCATCACCCTGCCGATCATCGCGCCGGCGCTGGTGGCGGGCTGGCTGCTGGCGTTCACCCTGTCGCTGGATGACGTGGTGGTGGCCAGCTTTGTCGCCACGCCGGGCTCGACCACGCTGCCGATGAAGGTGTTCGCCTCGGTGCGCATGGGCATCAGCCCGAAGATCAACGCGTTGGCCACGCTGCTGGTGTCGGCGGTGTCGATCGCCGCGGTGATCGGCTGGTACATCAACGCCCGCGCCGAGAAGCGGCGCCAGCGCGACCTGCAGCTGGCGCGGCAGGACAACGGCTGAGGACACGGTCTGCCGACAACGCCGGCAACACCCGGCTCACAGCCGGCGGCGCACAATGGGGGTCTTCCAGATGGAGATCCCCCATGACCGTCGAGATCGTCGACCCGGCCACCGGACAGGTGACCTACCGCCATGAACTGATGGGCGCAGCCGACATCGAGCAGCGCCTGCAGGCCGCTGCCGATGCATTTCCGGGCTGGGCAGATCGCTCGCTGCAGGACCGCGGCGCCATCCTTCGCCAGATCGCCGCGCAGCTGCGCACGCGGCGCGACGACCTGCAGCAGGCGATGACCCACGAGATGGGCAAGCTCAAGGCCGAGGCGCTGGCCGAGGTCGACAAGTGCGCTGCCGCCTGCGAGTACTATGCCGATCACGCGGCCGACTATCTCAAGCCGCAGCTGATCGATACCGAAGCCCAGCGCAGCTACGTGCGCTACGAGCCGATCGGCTGCGTGTTCGCGGTGATGCCGTGGAATTTCCCGATCTGGCAGGTGTTCCGTTTCCTCGCCCCGGCGTTCATGGCTGGCAACGTCGCCCTGCTCAAGCACGCCAGCAACGTGCCGCAGTGCGCCGACCTGATCCTGGCGGTGTGCCGTGACGGCGGCCTGCCTGATGGCGTGTTCGACGTGCTGCACATCGACAACGACCAGGCCGCCGACGTGCTGCGCGACGCACGGGTGAAGGCGGTGACGCTGACCGGCAGCGAGCGGGCAGGTCGCTCGATCGCCTCCAATGCCGGCAGCCAGCTGAAGAAGTCGGTGATGGAGCTGGGTGGCAGCGATGCCTTCGTGGTGCTCGACGATGCCGACCTCGACAAGACCGTGGCCGCGGCAGTGAAGTCGCGCTTCGACAACAGCGGGCAGACCTGCATCGCGGCCAAGCGCTTCATCGTGGTCGAGGCGGTGGCCGATGAATTCGTCCGTCGCTTTGTGCAGGCGGCGGGCGAGCGCCAGTACGGCGATCCCGATGAGCGGGGCACCACGCTGGCGCCGATGGCTCGCGCCGACCTGCGTGACGAACTGCACAAGCAGGTGCAGGCCAGCGTGGCCAAGGGCGCGCGGGTGCTGATCGGTGGTGAGCCGATTGCCGGCACCCATGCCGGCTATCCGGCCACGGTGCTCGACCAGGTCGGCCCGGGCATGCCGGCGTATGACGAGGAGCTGTTCGGGCCGGTGGCCGCGGTGATCCGGGTCAAGGATGAGGCCGAGGCACTGCGCGTGGCCAACGACACCCGCTTCGGCCTGGGCGGCAGCGTGTGGACCGGCGATCCGGTACGCGGCGAGCGCTTCGCGCAGCGCATGGAATGCGGTGCGGCGTTCGTCAACGCCATCGTCAAGAGCGACGCGCGGCTGCCGTTCGGCGGCAGCAAGCAGTCAGGCTTTGGTCGGGAGCTGGCTGACCATGGCATCCATGAGTTCATGAACATCAAGACCGTCTACGTGGCTTGATCCCGAACGGTAGTGCCGGCCAGCGGCCGGCACTACCAGAAGCGGGTCGCGTGCAACGACCAACGGTCGTGGCCTACCGGACTGCAGGGTATCGACGCCCATGTGCTTGGTGGGTATCGACCGTTGGTCGATACGCGCTACAACCACTTCGCGCGCTTGAACAACCGGTACAGCCCGACGCACACACCGCCCACGCCAACGATCATCAGCGGGTACGACCAGGGTTCGCTCAGCTCCGGCATGTGACTGAAGTTCATGCCGTACCAGCTGGTGATCAGCGTCGGCGCGGCGAGCAGCGCAGCCCAGGCGCCCAGCCGCTTGACCGTCTCGCCCTGCGCCAGTGTCACCAGCGAAAGGTTCACGCTCAGCGCGGTGCCCAGCATCTCGCGCAGGGTGTCGATCACATCGCTGATGCGCACCGCATGGTCATGCACGTCACGCACGTAGAGCTTCACTTCATCGGGAATCAGGTCGCCCTGGTAGCGGCGCAGCTGCGCCAGCACATCCTGCAGCGGCGCCACCGCCATCCGCATCTTGTTCAGTTCGCGCTTGAGCTCGTACAGCCGCACCACCGTGCTGCGCTTGTAGGTGTCGGCGAAGATGTCCTTTTCCAGCAGGTCCAGGGTGTCGCGGAAGCGGTGCACGATCGGCAGGTAGTTGTCGACCACGAAGTCGGTCACCGCGTACAGGCAGTACGACGGGCCCATCTTCAGCAGCTGCGGCTCGCGCTCGACGCGTGCGCGCACCGGCGCGTAGGACAGCGAGGCGCCGTGGCGGACCGTCACCAGGAAGCGCGGGCCGAGGAAGGCATGGGTTTCGCCATACTGGATGCGTTCGTCGACCATCTGCGCGGTGGTCACCACCACGAACAACGAGTTGCCATAGGTCTCGACCTTGGGCCGTTGGTGCGCGTTGCGCGCATCCTCGATGGCCAGGTCGTGCAGGCAGAATTCTTCCTGCAGTTTCAGCAGCACGTCTTCGTTGGGGTCGTACAGGCCGACCCAGACGAAGCCGTTGCCGCTGGCAATGACATCGCTGATGGCATCCAGGCTGATGTCGTGGCGCTTGCCCTCGTCATCGTAGTGGACGCAGTTGATGACGCAGGTAGGGTTGGCCGAAGCGGGGGCGGAAGCGGAGGCGGGCAATGACATGCCCGCCATCGTGCGTCAGGGCCGTGTTTCGGACAAGTGAGGACGACGCGCCAGCACCCACGCCAGTGCCACGTGCACCGGCAGCAGCAGCACGATCCACTGCACGTTGTACTGCGCCTGCAGGCTCAGCCAGTGCAGCACCAGCGCGGCCACCGCCTGTACCGCCAGCAGCCACAGCACGATCCTGAACATGAGTCCCGGCACGCGCCGGCGCAGCAGTGCGATCGCGCCCGGCAGCAGCAGCACGGCCAGTGGCGAAAGCAGCAGCAGGTTGCGGTTGGCCCATGCGGCGTAGTGGATGCTGAAGCCCCACAGGAACACCAGCACGCCACCGAACAGGGCGCACAGCAGCCAGAACGGCAGGGCCAGCCCGGCCAGCAGGCGCGGGCGGTTGCGCAGCGCCAGCACGCCAGCGGCGATCACCAGGCCACACAGCAGCCACGGCCACCAGCGGCGTGCGAACTCCTTCGGCTCCGGATCGATACGGTGCGGCAACAGTTCGTGTTCGGACTGCACCAGCGGCCGGCCATCGCTGTTGCGTGCCTGGCGCAGGGCATCGGCCAGGCGCATCGGCACGAACGCTTCCTGCCAGCGCGACAGCGGCTGGTCGGCGAACGGTCCGAGGCCTACATCGAAGCCCAGCCACATCCATGGTGCCGGCGAGGCCAGACGGACCGATTCACTGCGATAGGTGTTGCCACGCGAGCGCCCCGACAGCTGCGACTGCAGGCCGCCGCCGAGCGCCTTGTCCAGCGTGTCGCGCACCATCGTGGCGCAGTTGGCGGTGTAGTAATCGTAGTGGTAACGCGCGTTTTCCGGCTTGGCCCGCTCGGCCAGGCCGGCGGCCAGCGAGCGCGCCTGGTCCGGGCGCAGGTCCAGCCATTGCACGCTGGCGCCACGGCCGGTCTCGTCGTAGTACGACAGGTCCTGCTGCAGCGGCAGCGCCACCAGGTAGTACATCATGTCGCCGCGCGCGAAGCGGCTGATGAAATCGTCCTCGGACGGATCGAAGTAGCCGAAGTTGTACGAGGTCGCTTCACCGCTGAGCGGATCGACCACCACGATGGCGTCATGGCCGAAGCGTTCGAAGAACACCGTGCCCGGCTGCATGGTCACCACGCCGATGCGCGGAGCAGGGGCTTCAGCGCTGGCCGCGGGCACGGCAGGTATGGCCGGCGCCGGCTGCGCGAAGGCGGCCAGCGGCAGGGCCAAGGCCAGCACGTAGAGTGCCAGCCACACCATGAGGATCAGGCCGCGGCGCTTCAAGCGTCGTCCTGCGCGTCCGGCGGCAGCACGGTCACGTGGAAGGCCTGTACCCGGCGCGCATCGGCGCGGGCCACGCGGAACATGAAGCGGTCCAGCGCCAGCTCGTCACCGACTTCCGGCAGGTGGCCCACGGCCTCGGTGACCAGGCCGCCGATGGTGTCGTAGTCCTCGTCGGAGAACGTCGCGCCGAAACGCTCGTTGAAGTCGCCGATCGGGGTCAGCGCGTCGACCACGTACTGGCCGTCGGACTGGATCGCGATCTGCGCTGACGGATCCTCGGCCTCGTCATGCTCGTCGTCGATCTCGCCGACGATCTGTTCCAGCACGTCCTCGATGGTGACCAGGCCGGCGACACCGCCGTACTCGTCCACCACGATGGCCATGTGGTTGCGCGACAGGCGGAACTCCTTCAGCAGCACGTTGAGCTTCTTCGCCTCCGGAATCAGCACTGCCGGGCGCAGCAGCTCGCGTACGTTGGCCGGGCCGTTGTCGGCGACCACGCCGCGCAGCAGGTCCTTGGCCAGCAGGATGCCAAGGATGTCGTCCTTGTTCTCGCCGTGTACCGGGAAGCGTGAATGGCCGGATTCGACCACCTGCTTCATCAGTTCCAGGAAGGGCGCTTCAACCGGCAGCGAGACCATCTGCGAGCGCGAGATCATCACGTCGCCCACGGTCAGCTCGGCCACCGAAATGGCGCCTTCCATCATCTTCAGGGTATCGGCGGCGATCAGACCCTCTTCCTGCGCGGTGTGCAGGACAGCGACCAGCTCGTCGCGGGTATGGGGTTCGCCGGAGAAGGCGGAGGTCAGGCGTTCAAGCCAGCCGCGCTTCTTTTCACTGTGCTCCGCAGGGGAGCTACTACTGTCGTCTTCTGACATCTCTGGAAAAAAGGCACCCGGCAGGCCGGGCGTTGACCCAAGTCTAGCAGGATGTGACGGCCTGTCAGTGACTGCCGGTGGCCGGGGCTGGGGCGGCCGCGGCCGGCTTCTCTTCGGGCAGGTCCAGGCTGTAGGTGCAGCCGGCCAGGGTCTTGCCCGGGTGGGAGGCCACGGTGGAGACGCTGAGGATGATCGACTCGATCTGGGCCTCGCCGGTCTTCGGGTCGGTCACGTCGCGGCTGACCAGCTCGCGGCCGGCCATGAACTTGCCGTCCTGGTCGTAGCCGGTCTCCAATTCCAGCCGTTTGGCCAGCGGGCGTGGGTCGGCCTGGTCGAGGACGGCCATGACGCTGGCGCCGGCCACCGCCACCCGATCGGTCTGTTGGCCGAAGACGGTGATCGGGCTGGCCAGCCGGAACTCGCTCATGAACTGGTTGCCCTGCGGCAGCGGCTGCAGGCCCTGGGCCACGGCCTTCAGCGGATCGGCCAGCAGCGGCGCCAGCGCGGCCTGCTCGGCCACGCCCTGGCGGCATTCGATCAGGGCCGGCAGGTCCAGGCGGGCGGCGAAGGCGGAGGGAGCGGCGAGGGCACAGAGCAGGGGCAGACAGCAGCGCAGTGACACGGTCGGTTTCCGCAGGCGAGGGGCCGCCATCATAGCCCCGGCGAGCGCCGGAACAGCCCGCTGAGAAGGTGCAGGAAACCGGTCATCGCCCGCCGTACGACCATCAGTGAGAGAGTCAGCACGACCGCAAGCATGGCGACCTGCATCGATTGCCCCGCGAGGCGCACCACCGCCGGCCACAGGCCCGGGCTGGTCAGCCAGGGCATCAGTTCCGCCGCGGTTGTCCTGGCCACTTTCATGTACATCACGGCCAGCACGAACAGCACCAGCAGCGAGGTGCGGCTGGCGTGGAAGAACGGGAGTGCATTGGCCGGCCTGCCAAGCCACTGCTGCAGCAGCGTTCGCCACAGCACTGGCAGGGTCAAGGCACCGACCAGTATCAGCACCATCGACATTTCCCACAGCCCCGGCAGGTGGGCGGGTTCCGCTCTACCTGTGAGGTGCGGGCCGAACATGCCGATCGCCAGCCCGGCCAGCAGGCACACGGGCGACAGCAGGGCCAGGCTGCGCAGCAGCCAGTGCCTGCCGCCGGGGTCGCGGGCGCTGATGCGGCGCAAGGTGTAAGCGCCCAGCACCAGCAGGCCCGCGAGCAGGCCGGCGGCCATCGCAAACGTCGTGAAGCTGTTCCCTGGGTTCATCCTTTTTCCTTCCGCGTCCTGGCCGGTGTTGAACAGTAGCTCAGAGCATGGGCTGGCACTCCAGCCGTGGCGCAGTCAGGGCGGATTCCAGCGCGTGGCCGCTGGGTACCAGCGCAGCCTGACCGGGTAGCCCAGTCGCGCCTGCAGGTGGTCACGCACGGCCGCCGCCGTCGCGCGGTTGGCTGGGGTATCCCGCAGCTCCACCTCCAGCTCCCCGGTCTTGACATCCAGGCCATGGCCGAACAGGTCGGGCAGCTGGGCCCGCAGCCAGTCCTGCTGTGCGTGCAGGCGGCGCGTCATCTCCGCTTCGGTCATCGCGGCGCCGGTGATGTAGCGCACACGTTGCGGGCCATCCGCCCCTGGATGTGTCTCATCGGCCTCGGGTGCGGCGCCTGTCAGTCGCACGACAACGTTCCAGCCCCTCGCATTGTCCACCCAGATGCCGGCCAGACGTGCCGCGTGCCGCGCTTCCAGGCGCTCGATCAGTGCCCGTTGCTGGGCAGTGGCGACGATGTTGCGGGTTTCGCCCTCGCTGCTGCCGAAGAACGCCCGTAATTCGGCGATCTTTGCGGCGATGTCGGCCTCGCTGTCGCTGGCGGGGAACGGTGAGGGACGGTCAGGATCGGGCATCAGGCCTGCCCCGGACTGCAGTAGCGCGGCAAGCACAAGTGCGGGCAGGGTCATGCTGCGCTCCTCTTCCGTGAGTGCGTGGGCTCGGAACAGGGCCCGGTGTCAGCGCTCGCCCGCGTAGGGGTCGTCGATGCCCAGCTCGGCCAGGATCTCCCGTTCCAGCTGTTCCATCGCTTCGGCTTCCTTGTCGTCCTCGTGGTCCCAGCCGAGCAGGTGCAGCACGCCGTGCACGGTCAGGTGCGCGTAGTGGGCGTTGAGCGCCTTGCCCTGTTCGTCGGCCTCCCGCGCTACGACAGGTGCACAGATCACCAGATCGCCGAGCAGCGGGAACTTGACGCCCTTGGGCAGGCCTTCGGGCACGTCGGCCGGGAAGCTGAGCACGTTGGTGGCGTAGTCCTTGCCACGGTAGTGGCGGTTCAACGACTGGCCTTCCTTGGCGTCGACCACGCGGATGGCCAGGTCGGCCTCGCGGATGCGGCCCTTCAGCGCGGCAGCCACCCACCTGCGGAAGCTCACTGCCGCCGGCAGACCGGCACGCGGCAGGGCATAACTGACGGCGACGTCCAGTCGCACGGGACCACGGGTCATGGAGTTGCTCCAGGTTGGATCTGATGCAGGTCGCGGCGGTCGTAGGCGCTGACGATACGCGCCACCAGCGGGTGGCGGACCACGTCGCGGGATTCGAAGAAGGTGAAGCTGACACCCTCCACGTCGCGCAGCACATCGATGGCGTCGCGCAGGCCCGACTTCACGTGCTTGGGCAGGTCGGTCTGGGTCAGGTCACCGGTGACCACCGCGGTGGAGCCGTAGCCGAGGCGGGTCAGGAACATCTTCATCTGCTCGATGGTGGTGTTCTGTGCTTCGTCCAGGATCACGAACGCATCGTTGAGCGTGCGGCCGCGCATATAGGCCAGCGGCGCGATCTCGATGACGTTCCTTTCCAGCAGCTTGACCACCTTTTCCACGCCCATCATCTCGTACAGGGCGTCGTACAGCGGTCGCAGATAGGGATCGACCTTCTGGCTCAGGTCGCCGGGCAGGAAGCCCAGCTTCTCGCCGGCTTCCACCGCGGGACGGACCAGGATCAGCCGCTGCACGCGCGATTCGTTCAGTGCTTCGACCGCGCTGGCCACGGCCAGGAAGGTCTTGCCGGTGCCGGCCGGCCCGATGCCGAAGTTGATGTCGTGGGTTGCGATCTGGTGCAGGTAGCGGGCCTGGTTGGCACCGCGCCCGCGTACCGTGCCGCGCTTGACCTTGATCGCCACCTCCTGCGCTTCGTAGGAGCGCTCGGCGATCTGCTCGACATTGGCCTGCGTCAGGCGCAGGTGGATGGCGTGGTTGTCGAAGGTCGTTTCGCCGGCTTCGGCGTACAGCGCTTCAACCAGCTTCTGCGCCTCGACGATGGCTTCGTTCGGCCCGCTGATGCGGAACACGAAGCCACGGTTGGCGATTTCCACGCCGAGTTTCAGTTCGATCTGCCGCAGGTGCCCGTCGAACGGGCCACACAGGTTGGCCAGCCGTTCGTTGTCTTCCGGCGACAGGGTGAAGTCTCGATGCTCGATGCTTTTCATTGCTTCGGGTGGGGCGGACGCCTTCCACCGCAGTGTATTCAGGGGAGACAAGGGTAGCGCGCGTGCGGGGCACACGGCCAGCAGACGGTCGATACAGCGTTTTCCACACCCGGTGTGGACGGGGGGCGCGAAAACCTGTGGATAGACCTTCGCAATGCTTGTGCCACAAGGCCCATGAGGTCCTGGTGAAAAAAACGTCATGGTCGCTCGTCGCTTCGGCAGCACTGCCACGGGGGCCTGCACGGGGGCATTCATCGTGACGACAGTGCAGGTTTCGTTGCCGGGCGAGCAACAAAGCCGCGCGCTGGCGGATTTCCACAACGGTTGTGGAATGATGCCGAATCAACCTGTGGATAGGTGGTGCGGAGCCTTGCCGCAAAAGGCGTGCCGGCGCGTGGCGAAAAAACCGTCAGGGCTGATTGGAATCATTGAGGGTGCACGGGGCACATGGCACCGTGTCGCCGTCGCAGGAGGGGATGGCATGGGCATCGGCAACGGGATGCGAGGAATCGGACTGGCGGGCATCGGCCTGCTGGCCGGGTGTGGGCAGTCAACACCGACTGCACTGGGCACGCTGGAGTGGGACCGGATCACGGTGCCGGCGCCGGCGGCCGAAGTGATCGCCACGGTGGAGGTGCGCGAGGGACAGCAGGTCAAGGCCGGCGCCGTGCTGATGCAGCTCGACCCGGCCCGCGGCGACGCGCAGTTCGCCGCAGCGCAGGCTGATACGGCGCGTGCGCAGGCGCAGCTGGAAGAACTGAAGATCGGCCCACGCCAGGAGCAGATCGCGCAGGCCCAGGCGCAACTGGCCGCGCTGCGCGCACAGGCTGCCGAAGCAAGTGCCTATTACCGACGGGTCCAGCCGTTGGCACAGCAGCGCTTGATTGCCGCCGCTGAGCTGGATCGTGCACGTGCCGCCGCCGGCAATGCCGAGGCCAGCGTTCGTGCTGCCGAGCAGGCCTGGCTGGAGCGGGTGCACGGCAGCCGTGTGCAGGATATCGCCCAGGGCCAGGCCGCCGCCGATGCCGCGCAGGCGCAACAGGCAGTGCAGGCCGTGAACCTGCAGAAGCTGCAATTGCGTGCGCCGCGCGACGGCGTGGTCGATGCCCTGCCTTACCGGCAGGGCGACCAGGCGCCGGTCGGCGCGCCGCTGGCGGTGATGCTGGTCGGCGAGCGCCCCTATGCGCGCGTCTACCTGCCGCAGCCATTGCGGTTGCAGGTCAAGGTCGGGCAGGTCGCGCAGGTGCACCTGGAAGGGCAAGGCACTGCGTTGAAGGGGCATGTGCGCTCGATCCGCAGCGAGCCTTCATTTACTCCGTACTACGCACTGACCGGTGACGACGTCGCGCGCCTGAGCTACCTCGCCGAGATCGAAGTGGACGCTCCTTCCGACATGCAGAAGCTGCCGGCGGGAATGCCGGTGCAGGTGAGCTTCTGAACACCGGCAACGACATCGCGGTGCATGCCCAGGGCCTGACCCGCCGCTTCGGCGATCTGCTGGCCGTGGACAATGTCGACCTGACCGTGCCGCGTGGCCAGGTCTATGGCTTCCTGGGCCCGAACGGGTCGGGCAAGTCGACCACCATCCGCATGCTGTGCGGCCTGCTGGAACCGAGTGCCGGCCAGATCGAGGTGCTCGGCCTGGCCGTGCCGGAGCAGGCCGAGGCACTGCGCCGGCGCATCGGCTACATGACCCAGCGCTTCTCGTTGTATGAAGACCTTTCGGTGCGCGAGAACCTGGAATTCCTCGCCGCCATCCAGGACCTGCCGCGTACGCAGGCCCGGCAGCGGGTCGACGAACTGCTGCAGCAGTACCGTCTCCTGGACCGGCAGCCGCAGTTGGCCGGCACCCTCAGTGGTGGCCAGAAGCAGCGCCTGGCGCTGGCCGGCGCCGTCGTGCACGCGCCCGAGCTGTTGTTCCTGGACGAGCCGACCAGCGCGGTCGACCCGGAGTCACGCCGCGATTTCTGGGAGGCCCTGTTTGAACTTGCCGACGCCGGTACCACCGTGCTGGTATCGACCCACTACATGGACGAAGCCGAGCGCTGCCACCGGCTGGCGATCCTCGATCGAGGCGCGCTGGTCGCCGATGGCACGCCGGCCGAACTGTGTGCACGGCTGGACGGCCGCACGCTGCAGGTCACGTCGGCGCAGCCGCGGCAGGCCAGCCGCGCATTGTCTGAGCTGCCCGGCGTGCTGAGCGTGGCACAGATCGGCACGCAGCTGCGCGTGCTGTGCAGCGAGGCGGCCGCCGATACGCCAGCGTTGCGGCGCGCGCTGGCCAGCGCCGACCCGCAGGCCCGCATCGAGGCGGTGGCGCCGAACCTGGAAGACGTCTTCGTCGCCGCCACCCGCGGCCGTGGCCGGGAGCCAGCGGCATGAACCTGCGCCGGCTGTGGGCGATCATGCTCAAGGAATTTCGCCAGCTGCGCCGCGACCGCATCACGCTGGCGATGATCGTCGGCATTCCGGTGATGCAGCTGCTGCTGTTCGGCTACGCGATCAATCTCAACCTGCGCCACCTCGACGCAGGTGTCGCCGACCAGGCCAACAGTGCGGCGTCACGCGCGCTGGTGCAGGACATGGTCGCCACCGGCGTGATCACGCCGCGCAGCGAAGCCTATACGCCCGACCAGTTGATGCAGGCGCTGCGGCGTGGCGAGATCAGTGTCGGCATCGTGGTGCCGGCCGACTTCGAGCGCCGTCGCTTCGATGGACGCGAGGCGGTGCAGGTGCTGGTTGATGGCAGCGACACCGTGGTGCAGAGCGCGGCGATCCAGCTGGCGCAGGTGCCGCTGGAGACGCGACCGACCAGCAACACGCGGCCGCTGCGCGAAGGCAGCATCGCCGGGGGTCCAATCAGCGTGACCAGCTTCTACAACCCGCAGCGGCGTTCGGCGGTGAACATCGTGCCAGGCCTGATCGGGGTGATCCTGACCATGACCCTGGTGATGTTCACGGCGGTGGCGGTGGTGCGTGAACGCGAGCGCGGCAACATGGAGCTGCTGATCGCCACGCCGGTGTCGCGCAGCGAACTGATGGTGGGCAAGGTGCTGCCCTATGCAGCCATCGGCCTGCTGCAGACCACGCTGGTGCTGGTGCTGGGCACCTGGCTGTTCCAGGTGCCGATCCGAGGCAGCCTGCTCGATATCTACCTGGCCGCGGTGCTGCTGGTGCTGGCCAACCTCGCACTGGGGCTGCTGATTTCCACGCGCGCGCGCTCGCAGTTCCAGGCGATGCAGATGACCCTGTTCCTGTTCCTGCCGTCGATCCTGCTGTCGGGCTTCATGTTCCCGTTCGCGGGCATGCCGCGGCCGGTGCAATGGCTGGCCGAAGTACTGCCGCTGACCCACTTCCTGCGCCTGGTGCGCGGCATCATGCTGCGCGGCGCCTCGCTGTGGGAGCTGTGGCACGACGCGCTGGCGCTGCTGGGCTTCATCGCGGTGATGATGACCCTGGCGATCCTGCGTTTCCGCAAGCGTTTGGATTGAGGCATGCCGACCAACGGTCGGCATCCACCCCGGCAGGTGCCGGCCGCCTGCTGGCATCAATTCCGGCAGGTGCCGGCCACTGGCCGGCATCAATTCGGTGGGTGCCGACCGTTGGCCGGCATCAATTCGGTGGGTGCCGACCGTTGGCCGGCATCAACTCCGGTGGGTGCCGACCGTTGGTCGGCGCACCTTATTCCGCCACCACGCGCGCGCGCAGCGAATTGGTCAGCGCCTCGGTGATCACCACATCCACGAACTGGCCGATCAGCCGCGCCGGCGCCGGGAAGTTCACCGAACGCATGTTCTCGGTCTTGCCGGTCAGTTCGTTCGGGTTCTTGCGCGAAGGGCCTTCCACCAGCACGGTCTGCACGGTACCGACCATCTTCTCGGAGATGCCGGCGGCGTGCGCATTGATGCGCTCCTGCAGGCGCGACAGGCGCGCGTGCTTCTCGGCATCGCTGATCGTGTCCTCCAGGTCGGCCGCCGGGGTCCCCGGGCGGCGCGAATAGATGAAGGAGAAGCTGTGGTCGAAGCCGATGTCCTCGATCAGCTTCATGGTCTTCTCGAAATCGGCATCGGTTTCGCCGGGGAAGCCGACGATGAAGTCCGAGCTGATCGAGATGTCCGGGCGCACCGCGCGCAGCTTGCGGATCTTCGACTTGAATTCCAGCGCGGTATAGCCGCGCTTCATCGCCGACAGTACGCGGTCGCTGCCGGCCTGCACCGGCAGGTGCAGGAAGTTGGCCAGCTGCGGCACGTCGCGGAACGCATCGATCAGCGAGTCGCTGAACTCCAGCGGGTGCGAGGTGGTGAAGCGGATGCGGCCGACGCCGTCGATCTCGGCGATGGTCCGGATCAGCAGGCCGAGATCGGCGAACTCGCCATCTCCATAGGGGCCGCGATAGGCATTGACGTTCTGCCCGAGCAGGTTGATTTCGCGCACGCCCTGCGCGGCCAGCTGCGCCACTTCCACCACCACGTCCTCGAACGGGCGGCTGACTTCGGTGCCGCGGGTGTAGGGCACCACGCAGAACGAGCAGTACTTGGAGCAGCCTTCCATGATCGACACGAACGCCGAAGCGCCTTCGGCGCGCGGTTCCGGCAGGCGGTCGAACTTCTCGATCTCGGGGAAGCTGATGTCCACCTGCGGGCGCTTCTGCTCGCGGCGTGCGCGGATCAGTTCCGGCAGGCGGTGCAGGGTCTGCGGGCCGAACACAAGGTCCACGAACGGCGCACGCTTGATGATCGCCTCGCCTTCCTGCGAGGCAACGCAGCCGCCCACGCCGATGATGACCTCGCGGCCCTTGTTCTTCAGGCCCTTCCACACGCCCAGCTGGCTGAACACCTTCTCCTGCGCCTTCTCGCGGATGGAACAGGTGTTGACCAGGATGACGTCGGCGTCTTCCGGGGTATCGGTCAGTTCCAGGCCATCGCTGGCGGCGAGCACGTCGGCCATCTTGGCCGAGTCGTACTCGTTCATCTGGCAACCGTGGGTCTTGATGTACAGCTTGCCTTTCACCTGGTCGGGCTTGCGCGGACCGGCGGGCAGGGCAACGAGCGGGGCACCGCCCGGCGTGGCGGGCGGAAAGACGTCTGGCGTCCCGGTCATGGCGCTTAATCCATTCGGGTGGCGGGAAAGCCGGCAATTCTACCTGCATCCCGGCGCGTACGCCGGCCCAGTAGAGCCAGGCCATGCCTGGCTGTATTCATCCACCCATGGCGTGGATCTACTGGAACTGCGGGTCCGCCCCCCGGCCGCGCCCGGCGGCACGCCTCAGGCCGCCACCAGCTCCGCATCGATCTGCCGCGAACGGTCGAACGCGGTCATCGCGCTCATCCGTGCGATGTAGTCAGCCGTGGCCGGCGCCGGCTGTACCAGGCCAAAGGCCGTGGTCCACGCCAGTGCATTGCCCCACAGCACGTCGGCGGCGCTCATGACCTCGCCCAGCAGGTACGGGCCCTGCGCCAGCTGGGCCTCGACCACCTGCAGCACGGTCTCGGCATCGTTGTACGGCGACATCAGGCGCGGCGGCGGCTCGCGGTGCATCGCCTTGTCGATCATCGCCGGCTCGAAACAGGCGCCATAGAAGGCCATCCAGCGCAGGTAGGGGCCGCGCAGGGCGTCGCCGATCGGCGGTGCCAGCCCGGCTTCCGGGTAAAGGTCGGCCAGGTACAGGTAGATCGCCACCTGCTCGGTCACCAGTGCGCCGTTGTGGACGATGGCCGGCACCTTGCCCATCGGGTTGATGGCCAGGTAGGCCGGGGCCAGGTTGGCGCCGGCTTTCAGGTCCAGCACCTGCATGCGGTAGTCGGCACCCAGCGCTTCGAGCAGGGCCACGGCGCCGCTCGAGCGGGAACGGGCGGCGTGGTAAAGGGTGATCTGGCGTGAATTCATGGCATTGCTCCTTGCGGTGGGTGGTGAACTGGAGGCCATCCTGGGGCACTATTGCGGACGACTTCTGTCCTCGATCCTTCATGCGCCATACCGCCCATCGTCTGCTGCGCCTGATCGCCCTGCTGCAGGCCCGCCGCCAGTGGTCCGGGGCCGAGCTGGCCGAGCGCATGGGCGTGGACCGGCGCAGCATCCGCCGTGATATCGAGCGCCTGCGCGAGCTGGGCTATCCGGTGCAGGCCTCGTCCGGGGTCGGCGGCGGCTACCAGTTGGGGGCCGGGGCCCCGGTGCTGCCGATGCTGCTGGACGAGGAGGAGGCGACCACCCTGGCCATCGCCCTGCGCGCAGCCTCGGCCACCGTTGCCGGGATCGACGACACCGCGCGTGGCCTGTTGTCCAAGCTCGATCCGTTGGTGCCGACCCGTCGTCGCCAGCAGGCCGGCGAGGTGCATGCAGCGACGGCCACCCTGTCCGACCTTCCGTCCACCGACGCACGCCTGCTCGGGCGGCTGGCCCAGCACTGCCGACAGGCGTCACGGCTGGCCTTCGAGTACCGCAGCGCGCAGGAAGCCGTCACCCAGCGCGAGGTCGAGGCCCAGCACCTGGTCAATTACGGGCGACGCTGGTATCTGCTTGCCTGGGACCTGGGGCGGCAGGACTGGCGCACCTTGCGCGTGGACCGCATGGGCGCCGTACGTGAGTGCTCCGGGCCGGGCCTGCACCGGCGCACCCCGGCGCCGCCCGATGTGATGGTGCGGCAGGCGGTCAGCCAGGCGCCGTTCGCGCTGCAGGCCATCCTCCGCCTGGCCGGCAGCCATTCCGAGCTGGAAGGCCGCATCCCGCCGTGGTGTGGAGTGCTGGAAGCGGATGGCCCCGACCACTGCCTGCTGCGCATGGGCGCCGAGAGCCGCGGCATGATGCTGGCGCAGATTCTCAGCCTGGACCGCCTGCCCGTGGCGCTTTGGACCACCCCGCCGGGCCTGCGCGACGAACTGGCGCAGCGCCTGGCGGGCCTCGGCCAGCTGCTGGCTGTGCCGCCGGTCACAGGCTGAGCCACGTCGCTTGGCAAGCCCCGGCGAAGCTGGGACACTCGCCGCCATGAAGGGGATACTGGGGACAACGGCGATCATCATCGCTGCGCTGACCGCTGCGCCGGCCAGCGCTGGAACCCTGTACAAGTGCCAGGGCGCTGACGGCGTCACCAGTTATGTGAGCAAGCGGGTGGCCGGCGCGCGCTGCAGCACCATCAGCTACACCCGTGACACCCGCCCGGCACCTCGACCGGTGGTGGCCGCGCCCAGGCCGGCATCCACCACGGTGGCCAGCATCGAACGCAACCCGGTGGCCGTTGCCGCGAGTGCCGCAGCGCCGGCAACGGTCGCGCCTGCGTCCGTGCCGGCATCCGGTCCCGCACAGCCGGTCGCCTCACGCAGCGGGCGCATGGTCAGTGGCCAGGTGTATTCCTTCATGAAGGATGGCGTGCGCCACTACACCAGTGCGCGCCCGACACAGGTGGCCAACCTCGGCCCGGTCCGGACCATCCGCTACAGCTTCATGGAGCGCTGCTATGCCTGTGGGGTCAATCCACGCGTGGACTTCGGCACCGTGCGACTGAACACCTCGGCCTTCCAGGCCGAGATCACCTCGGCCGCGCGCGAGTTCGGCGTGGAGGAGGCGGTGGTGCGCGCCATCATCCATGCCGAGTCGGCCTACAACCCGACCGCGCTCAGCCGTGCTGGCGCGCAGGGCCTGATGCAGCTGATGCCGCCGACCGCCGCGCGCTTCGGCGTAAGCGATTCCTATGACGCCGGGCAGAACATCCGTGGCGGCGTGCAGTATCTTGCGTGGTTGCTGAAACGCTTCAATGGCGACCTGACCCTTGCCGCAGCCGGCTACAACGCTGGCGAAGGCGCGGTCGACCGCCACGGTGGCGTGCCGCCCTACAGCGAGACCCAGTACTACGTGCGCCGGGTCGGGCAACTGGCCGAACGTTACCGCACCGCCCTGAGTCACCAGTAGGCGCCGACCGTTGATCGGCACTCCTTTGAAAGGTAGTGCCGGCCGCTGGCCGGCAACCCCGCAATCAATGTTGTTGCAATGCGTTGTGTGGCGCGCGACGGTTCCGCTACACTCGACCGTGATTCAATGCGGCTCTGGCCCCCACCGGATCCGCTGGCAGCCTTAAAGCTACCTAATCAATATCGGAGTGCCGGATGGCCAACGATGGGGTACACGATCCAGTCAACACCGGACGTCGGCGTTTTCTTTCTGCCACCACAGCCGTGGTGGGCGCCGTTGGCGTCGGATTCACCGCCGTTCCTTTCATCAAATCCTGGAACCCCAGTGCCCGCGCCAAGCTTGCCGGCGCACCGGTGGTGGCCGACATCAGCGCCCTGCAGGAAGGCCAACGCCTGATCGTGGAATGGCGTGGCCAGCCGATCTGGATCGTCAAGCGGTCCAAGGCCATCCTCGATGCGCTGCACGGGCTGGACGGCCGTCTCAAGGACCCCGAGTCCGGCGAGAAGGACCAGCAGCCGGACTACGTGCTGAAGCAGAACCCCGAACTGCGCTCGATCAAGCCGGATATCTCCGTACTGGTCGGCCTGTGCACGCACCTGGGCTGCTCGCCGGAAATGGTCGCCGAAATCCGGCCTGAGCCCTACGACCCGCAGTGGAAGGGCGGTTACTTCTGCCCGTGCCACAAGTCGCGCTTCGACATGTCCGGACGCGTCTTCAAGGACGTGCCGGCGCCGATCAACCTGAAGGTGCCCGCGCACCATTACCAGGACGACAACACCATCATCATCGGTGTCGATCCGCAGGGGGCTGCCTGATGGCCAATATCCTCAGCCGTACCGCCAGCGGCGTGGCCGACTGGGTCAACGCCCGCGCGCCCGGCCTGATGCCGGTCTACCGGAAGCACGTCAGCGAGTACTACGCGCCGAAGAACTTCAACATCTGGTACTACTTCGGTTCGCTGGCGCTGCTGGTGCTGGTCAACCAGATCGTCACCGGCATCTTCCTGACGATGCACTACAAGACCAGCGCCGCCGAGGCGTTCGGCTCCATCGAATACATCATGCGCGATGTGGAGTGGGGCTGGCTGATCCGCTACATGCACTCCACCGGTGCCTCGCTGTTCTTCATCGTGGTCTACCTGCACATGTTCCGTGGCCTGCTGTACGGCAGTTACCAGAAGCCGCGCGAGCTGGTGTGGATCCTCGGCATGCTGATCTACCTGGTGTTGATGGCCGAAGCCTTCATGGGCTACGTGCTGCCGTGGGGCCAGATGTCGTTCTGGGGCGCCAAGGTGATCATCTCGCTGTTCGGCGCGATACCGGTGATCGGCAACGGCCTGACCGAATGGATCATGGGCGATTACCTGCCCAGTGACGCCACGCTCAACCGTTTCTTCGCGCTGCATGTCATCGCTCTGCCGCTGGTGCTGTTGCTGCTGGTGGTACTGCACCTGGGCGCGCTGCACGAAGTGGGTTCGAACAACCCCGATGGCGTGGAGATCAAGAAGGGGCCGAAGGGCAACCGCTGGTCGCCGAACGCACCGGCCGATGGCATTCCGTTCCACCCGTACTACACGCTCAAGGATGGCGTCGGCGCCGGTTTCCTGCTGATCATCGCCGCCTTCATCATCTTCTTCGCGCCCGGTTTCGGCGGCCTGTTCCTGGAGCACGACAACTTCACCGAGGCCAACCGCCTGGTGACCCCGGAACACATCAAGCCGGTCTGGTACTACACGCCTTACTACGCGATGTTGCGCGTGGTACCGAACAAGCTCGGTGGCGTGCTGGTGATGTTCTCGGCCATTGCGATCCTGTTCCTGGTGCCGTGGCTGGACAAGGCCAGGGTGAAGTCGGTGCGCTACCGCGGCTGGATCTCGAAGGTGATGCTGGGCGTGCTGGCGGTGTGCTTCGTGTGGCTGGGCGTGATTGGTTCCGGCCCGGGCACCGACGTCCACGAGACCTACATCGGGCGGGTGCTGACCTTCCTGTACTTCGCGTTCTTCATCACCATGCCGCTATGGACACGGTTGGACAAGACCAAGCCGGTACCGGAGAGGGTGACCACCCATGACTGATCGCTGGATGGTCCGGTTGGCCCTGACGGCCACCCTGATGCTGGGCAGTTTCCTGGCCTCCGCCGCCGAAGGTGGCACCAAGCTGCTGCAGGCCGGCAACGATCTGGGCGACCGCGCTTCGCTGCAGCGCGGCGCGCAGCTGTACATGAACTACTGCTCCGGCTGCCACGCGCTGAAGTACCTGCGCTATTCGCGGATGGCGCAGGACCTGGGCCTGACCGAGGAAGAGGTGATGAACAACCTCAACTTCACCGGCTCGGCGATCGGCGACCCGATCCCGGTGGCGATGCCCAAGGAGAACGCGGAGAAGTGGTTCGGCAAGATGCCGCCCGACCTCAGCCTGATCGCGCGCGTGCGGGGCAGTGACTGGGTCTACACCTACCTCAAGTCGTTCTACCTGGACAGCAGCCGGCCGCTGGGCTGGAACAACGCGCTGTTCGCCAATGCCTCCATGCCCAACCCGCTGTGGGAGATGCAGGGCCTGCAGCATGCGGTGCACGGCAAGGCGGAAGCGCCCGGCATGGACCCGCCGGTGACTGGCCTGAAGATCGAAACGCCCGGGTCGGTCGATGCCGGCCGGTACGACCAGGCGGTGCGGGACATCACCAACTTCCTCGAGTATGCCGGTGAACCGGCCGCGCTCAAGCGCCAGCAGCTGGGCGTGTGGGTGATCCTGTTCCTGGCCCTGCTCACCTTCCTGCTGTACCTGCTGAAGAAGGAATACTGGAAGGACGTTCACTGAATCTGCCGCCGGCCATCGCACGGGCCTATTGGCTTTTGTGATGGTCGGTTGCACACTCGGGGAGGAGTCGACCGCCGGCACGGTGCCGGCGGCGCCGATGCGGCAGGCGGTCTCCTGTCGTGGGAGAGCCTTTGATGGCGGCGAGCGTACGCATGCGCAATACACTGACGCTGTTTTCCTCGAACGACGATGTACTGTGCCACCGTGTACGCCTGGTCCTGGCGGCCAAGGGTGTGACCTTCGACTTCGTTCCGGTCGATCCACAGAACCCGCCTGAAGACCTGATCGACCTCAATCCGTATCACTCGGTGCCGACCCTGGTCGAACGCGAGCTGGTGCTGTACGCCGCATCAGTGGTCAGCGAGTACCTGGACGAACGTTATCCGCATCCGCCGCTGATGCCGGTCGATCCGCTCTCGCGTGCGCGCATCCGCCTGGCGATGCTGCGCATCGAGCACGACTGGGTGCCACAGGTGCAGGCCATCCAGCTCGGCAACAAGACCCAGGCCGAGGCTGGCCGCAAGCGCCTGAAGGAGCTGCTGACCGCCTCGCTGCCGCTGTTCAAGGCCAGCAAGTTCTTCCTCAACCCGGAAATGAGCCTGGCCGACTGCGCGATGGCGCCGATCATCTGGCGCCTGCAGTCGCTGGACGTACCGCTGCCGAAGGACGGCAAGGCGATCGAGGACTACGGCAACCGCATCTTCCGCCACCCCGGTTTCGTCCGCAGCCTGACCGATCAGGAAAAGAAGCTGCGCGATCTGCCGGTCTGATCCGGGCCTGCGTTACCCGTCTGCACGCCGACCGGCGTGCAGGTGATCCGCCCCGGCGGGGCGCCGGGCGCGTACACTTCACGCATGACCGAAGACTTCTTCCACATGACCAGCCACCGCCCGTACCTGCTGCGGGCGCTGGTGGAATGGATCAACGACAACCAGCTGACCCCGCACATCCTGGTCGACGCCGGCGTTCCCGGCGTGCAGGTCCCGCCTTCGGCGGTCAAGGATGGCCGGGTCGTGCTCAACATCGCCGAACGTGCTGTCGTGCGGCTGATGATCGACAACGAGATGGTGAGCTTCTCGGCGCGCTTCTCCGGTACCAGCTACCCGGTGCAGGTGCCGATCAGCGCCGTGCTGGCCGTCTACGCCCGCGAGACCGGGCAGGGCATGGCGCTACCGGATGACATCCCGGGCAACGAGACCGCTCCGACCAGCGATGAGCTGCTGCACGAGGAAGGCACGCCGCCGGACGATACGCCGCCAGCCAGCCCGCCGCCGAAGGGGCGCCCGAACCTGGGCGGGGAAAATAACCCTGTAACGGGGGGGGGCCGACGGTGGGGCGCCACGCCTTCAGCCCTTACACATCCTCGGCATCGTCCACATCCGCGCGGATCTGGCTGATCCGCGCCGCGCCCGGACCAGTGAATGAGATCAGCTGGTCGCCGCGCAGCACCATGCGGCCCACGTGGCGATCGATGCCGTCGTAGGAATACTCGAACTTGAAGGTACGTTCGAAGCCGAGCCGGCCATCTTCGCCGCGCGACAGGCGCAGGCCGGTGGCGTGCACCGCCTGATCCAGCCATTGCACGTCGGCAGCACGGCAGGCATTGCGCCCCAGTTCGACCGCGCGCTCGGCGGCCGAACGCGCCGCGTTCCAGAAGAAATAGATGATTCCGCCGGCAATCAGCAACAGCAGCAGGGTGGGCATGGCGTCAGCCGTCAGGGGTCGATCCCGCAAAGATGGCGGCGAACGCGCGCTGGATCAAGCGCTGCACTCACCGCCGCGGCTGCGGTTCGCTGGACATCGGCTGCGCGGGCACGATGACCGGTTGCGGTGCCGGAGTGGGCTGCATCGGCGTCGCAGTGGGCGAGGGCATCACCAGCGGTGAGGTTGCAGTCAGCTGCAGCAGCGCTGCCCAGTCCTGCCGGTTGAAGCTGCATTCGTCCTCGCGACCTGGTGTGCAGCCGGGGTCGATGCCGGTGCTGTTGCGTTCGCGTGCCGGAGGCAGCTTGATCAGCCCCGTACGATCCAGCTGCAGCAACCGCATCGCTACGGTGTTCATCACGTTGCCACCGATCAGGTACAGGGTCTGGTCGCCGCCGAGGTTGGCCGCCACCACCACTTCGCAATGCGATTTCCAGTGGCCCACCGAGCCATTGCCCAGTGCCTGCACCAGCCCGCTGTAGCTGAGCGTGGTGCTGCGGTCGCGCAGGAAGCACAGCAGGTCGCCCGGTGCGGGTTTGGCCGTGGCCGGGTCGACCAGCCGGTACGGCACGCCCGAGGGGCCGCCCTGGTAGGCGGCACGGATGTAGTCGATGTGGCGTGGCGACGTATTGAAGCCAGGAACGCCGGACTGCACCATCACCCAGGAAATGAACGCGGCCGACCACGGGTTGTCGATCAGGAAGGCGCGGCAGTCGCTGTCGGTGTAGCGCGTGCCCAACGGCGCCAGGCAACTGCTGGCGCCCGCGATGCTGCCCATCGCATTGAGCGTGCCGCTGTTGCGCCAGTAGCCGGCCACGCGCTGCCAGGCGATCAGGCCATTGTCCGCCAGGTGATCGCTTTCGGCCTCGGTGACGCTGAGGCTGGCGGCACGGCCTTCACGATCGATGAAGGGCCGGTACCAGAGCCGATGCTCATTGCAGGCGGTGTTGCGGATGGCCACCGCCAACGGACTCAGGCCGAAGCGGGGCGGAACATCGCAGGCTTCGGCGGCCGCTGCGGACAGCGGCGCCGCGGCCAGCAGCAGGCAGGCAGGCAAGAGCATCCGGCGCATGCGCGGCTCCTGTGGGGGATGACCGCAGCGTCGCAGCGCTGTCGTGAACGCCGGGTGTGAGAACGGGGTCGGATCCCTTTTCCCATGGAAAAGGGATCGGCCCCCACGCCATGCCTCAACCCGGCGGCGGGCCCAGCTTCAGCGACAGATCGATGGCCTGCACGTGCTTGGTCAGTCCACCGATGGAGATGCAGTCAACGCCGTCCTCGGCGATCGAACGCAGGCCGCCCAGGCCCACGCTGCCTGACACTTCCAGCGGAATGCGGCCGGCCGTGATGCGCACTGCCTCGCGGCGCAGGTCGGGGCTGAAGTCATCCAGCAGGATGCGCTCGCAACCGGCTTCCAGCGCCTGGCGCAGCTGGGCCAGGTCCTCGACCTCGACCACCAGCGGCAGCGCGGGCCATTGCCGGCGCGCGGCGGCCACCGCCGCGGCCAGCGAACCGGCGGCACGGATGTGGTTTTCCTTCAGCATCACCGTGTCATAGAGGCCGAAGCGGTGGTTGTCACCGCCGCCACAGCGCACTGCGTACTTCTGCGCCAGGCGCAGGCCAGGCAGAGTCTTGCGGGTGTCGAGGATGCGCGTGCCGGTACCGGCCACCGCCGCCACGTAGCGGGCAGTGGTGGTGGCGGTGCCAGACAGCGTCTGCAGGAAGTTCAGCGAGGTGCGCTCGGCGCTGACCAGGCTGCGGCTGCGCCCGTGCAGCAGGGCCAGCACGGTGCCTGCGGTGACCGCGTCACCTTCGGAGACACGCCATTCGATGCGCACGTCCGGGTCGAGTGCGCGGTGGGTGGCGTCGAACCACGGACGGCCGGCAATCACCCCGTCCTGCTTGCACAGCAGGTAAGCGCTGTCGGCCTGGTCGGGCAGCAGGGCGGCGGTGACGTCGCCGCTGCCCAGGTCCTCGGCCAGCGCACGCGCGACATCGGCGGCGACAACGGCCGCATCCGGCGTCGGCAGCGCGCTCATGCGGCCGGGAAGTCGGCGATCTGGGCGGTCGGAATGGCTTCCTCGGCCAGCAGCACCGGGATGCCGTCGTCAACGCGGAACACCTGCTTGCGGTCGCGGGTGACCAGCGCTTCGCGCAGCGTCTGCGCCAGCGGGTTGCCATCGGCCTTGTTCACCGCGCCGGCGGAAATGGCCTTGTTGAGGGCTTCCAGGCCCTTGCCATCCAGCAGGGACAGGGGCTGGCGGGTGTCCGGCGACACCAGCAGGTCGAGCAGCTTGCGATCCATGGTTCTTCGTCTTGCGTGGAAGATGGCTAGAATACGTCTTTAAGGCAGGTGACGGCCAATGACCCCCAACCCGATCGCGCCGCTTGTCGGCATCGTCATGGGTTCCCGTTCCGACTGGGAAACCATGCAGCACGCCGCCCAGAAGCTTGAAGCCCTGGGTGTTCCGTTCGAAGTGAAGGTGGTGTCCGCGCATCGGACGCCGGATGTGTTGTTCAGTTACGCCGAGCAGGCGGGCCCGCGTGGCCTGCGCGCGATCATCGCCGGTGCCGGCGGTGCCGCGCACCTTCCGGGCATGATCGCCGCCAAGACCGCCGTGCCGGTGCTGGGCGTGCCGGTGCAGTCCAAGGCCCTCAACGGCATGGATTCGCTGCTGTCGATCGTGCAGATGCCGGCCGGCATCCCGGTCGCCACCTTCGCCATCGGCAATGCCGGCGCGTCCAACGCGGCGCTGTTCGCTGCTGCGATGCTGGCCAGCGACCAGCCGGCGATTGGCCAGGCGCTCGACGCCTTCCGTGCACGCCAGACCGAAGACGTGATGGCCCACGACGATCCGCGCCAATGAGCCTGACCGTCGGCATCCTGGGCGGCGGCCAGCTCGCCCGCATGATGGTCCTGGCCGGTGCGCCGCTGGGACTGCGCTTCCAGCTGTACGACCCGGCGGCCGACGCCTGCAGTGGCCCGCTGGCGCCGCTCACCGTCGGTGCCTTCGATGACCGCCACGCGCTGGCGGAATTCGCCGCCAAGGTCGATGTGGTCACTTTCGATTTCGAGAACGTGCCCGCAGACAGCGCGCAGTTCCTGGCCGACCGCGTGCCGGTCTATCCGCCGCCGGCCGCGCTGGCGGTGGCCCAGGACCGGTTGAGCGAGAAGAGCCTGTTCCAGCAGTTGGGCATCCCGCTGCCGGCCTTCGCTGATATCCGCAGCCGTGACGAGCTGGCTGCGAAGGCGGCTGAGTTCGGCCTGCCGTGCATCCTCAAGACCCGCCGCCTTGGTTATGACGGCAAGGGCCAGTTCCGCCTGCGCAGCGAGGCCGACATCGACGCCGCGTGGGATGCACTGGGCGCGCAGGTCGAGCGTACCGGCCTGATCCTGGAAGGCTTCGTAGCGTTCCAGCGCGAGGTCAGCGTGGTCGCCGTGCGTGGCCGCGATGGCAGCTTCGAAGCCTGGCCGGTCACCGGCAACTGGCATGTCGACGGCGTGCTGTCGGCCAGCGTGGCACCGGCTGTGCTGTCCGATGCCGAGCAGCAGGCCGCGATCGGCTATGCCCGCCGTGTCGCCGAGCACCTGCAGTACGTCGGCGTGTTCGCGCTGGAGCTGTTCTGTCGCGATGGCGAGCTGTTGGCCAACGAGATGGCGCCGCGCGTACACAACTCCGGCCACTGGACCATCGAGGGCAGCGAGACCTCGCAGTTCGAGAACCATCTGCGTGCCGTGCTGGGCTTGCCGCTGGGCAGCACCCGCATGCTCGGCCACGCCTGCATGCTGAACTGGCTGGGCGCGATGCCGGATGCGGCACCGGTGCTGGGCCAGGCCAGCGGCCATTGGCACGACTACGGCAAGGAGCCGCGCGAAGGCCGCAAGGTCGGCCACGCCACGTTGCGCGATGACGATGCTGCCGCGCTGGCCGATGCGCTGGAGCAGGTCGGCCTGGAGCTGGATCGCCAGGCCCAGGTGGCCCCGGCGGTGCACGCGCTGCGCAATCGCTGAGCCCGGTAGTGCCGGCCGCTGGCCGGCAGTGCAACGCTGTGAAGCGCCGGTGCAGGCATCGGCGCAACATTCCCGGTGGTAGCGTGGAGCTCCTTTCACAGGAGTCACCCCCATGCTCGACTGGAATGCCTACCGCAAGGAACTGAAGGGTCGTATCGGTGAGATCGGCAAGCTCTCACCGGATACGGTCAAGGGCTACGCCACCCTGGCCAACGCTGGCGCGCAGACCAACCATCTCGATGCGAAGACCCGGGAGCTGATCGCGCTGGCGGTGGCGGTCACCACCCGCTGCGACGGCTGCATCACCGTGCACGTGGATGCCGCGCTGAAGCACGGTGCCAACCGCGAGGAAATCGCCGAGGCGCTGGGTGTGGCGGTGTCGCTCAATGCCGGTGCGGCGCTGGTGTACTCGGCGCGGGTGATGGATGCGGTGGCCGCGCACGAGAACGCGTGAAGCCACGCTCTGCTTTCCGGTAGTGCCGGCCGCTGGCCGGCAGATTCGCCATCTCTGTACACCGATGGGGATGCCGGCCAGCGGCCGGCACCACCCCGGGGCGGAGCCGTTGCCTCAGCGTAGCTGGCTCTCAGCGAATTCCCAGTTGACCATCTGCCAGAACGCGTCCAGATAGCGCGCGCGATCATTCTGGTAGTCGGTGTAGTAGGCGTGCTCCCAGACATCGCAGCACAGCAGCGGTGTGCTTTCACCCGTCAGCGGCGTGCCGGCATTGCGGGTCGCCTGGATGCCCAGCTGTCCGCCCGGATGCTGCACCAGCCACACCCAGCCGGAGCCGAACAGGCCCAGCGCGGTGCGGTTGAATTCCTCGCGCAGGCGCTGCACGTCGCCGAACTGGCGCTTCACCAGCTCGCCCAGGCGGCCCTGCGGTTCGCCGCCACCACGGGGTCGCAGGCATTGCCAGTAGAAGCCGTGGTTCCACGCCTGGGCGGCCGCATCGAACAGCTTTCCCTGGGCCTGGCGGACGATCTCCTCCAGTGACGCTTCTTCCCACTCGGTGCCGAGGATGCCGGCATTGACTGCATCCACATAGGCGCGATGGTGGCGGCCGTGGTGCAGTTCCAGGGTCTGTGCGGACAGGTGCGGCTGCAGGGAGCCGGGAAGGTAGGGCAGGGCAGGCAATTCGACAGGCATGGACAGGTTCGTGGCCAGAGGGGCGGCGGCAGCCGGTTCCATCCGCTTACAATGGCGGCTACCGTGGGCAGTCTAGCCGACCACCGCGGTCGGTTTGTCCGGCGAAGCAAGGAGTGAGGTTGTGGCGGTAATGCAGCAAATCCAGGCCGAGGTCGATCGTTACCCGCTCGTGCTGTTCATGAAGGGCACCCCGCAGTACCCGATGTGCGGCTTCTCCAGCCGCGCCGTACAGGCGTTGATGGCAGCCGGCGCGGTCACCCTGCGCACCGTCAACGTGCTGGAAGAGCCCGAGATCCGCGCCAACCTGCCGCGGTTCTCCAACCTGCCGACCTTCCCGCAGCTGTTCATCAATGGAGAGCTGATCGGCGGCTGCGACATCGTCCTGGAATTGTTTGAAGCCGGCGAGCTCAAGCGCATCGTCGAAGAGGCGACCCAGGGATGAGTGCCTGGCCATCGACGTCACCGACCAACGGGGCGCTCGATGGCCGCCCGTTGCAGGATCGCGTGGTGCTGGTTGCCGGCGCCGGCGGTGGGCTGGGCAGTGCGGCGGCCCGTTGCCCCCCCCCCCCCCGGGCCCCCCGGGGCCGGCGGGGCCGCCCCCCCCCCCCCCCCGGCCGG
>NZ_JAPTFQ010000062.1:0-29887 GCF_030985535.1 Stenotrophomonas sp. Sm2128 | reverse complement strand
GGCATGCCTCGGGCGGGTTGGGCAGGACGCCCAACCCCGGTCTTGCCGTGTGCGCAGGACAGCGCACACGAGCAAGCCGCGATCGAGCTTACATGGACGTACTTGCAGCGTCCCCCGCAACCGGACCCACCCCGCCATCCCACGGATAGCCAGCTGTTGCTGTTGCCTCTGCGGGTGCAGGGCGCAGCCCTGCAAAAAGAAAACTCCCTACCTCACGGCCAGTGCATCTCGCCCTTGGCCACCTTCGCACTCAGCTCCAGCGACGCCACGCCCGCCAGCTTCGGATAGCGCGCCTGCATCGCCTTCACCAGCGCCGCACTGTCCTTGGCCTTGGCTGTCTCGGCATCGAACGCGCGGATGTAGTCCGCCGTGAACACCAGCGCACTGGCATCCAGTGCGGCACCCGGCGCGTAATGCCCCGGCACCACCACCTTCGGCTTCAGCGCCTGCAACCGCTGCAGGGTCTGCAGCCAGTCGGCATGCGACTTCGGCGTCTGCGTGTCGGCCATCCACACGTGTTCACCGGCCACCACCGGAATGCCGCCGACGATCGCGCGCAGCGACGGCACCCACAGCACCGTGCGGTCCGGGGTCGGGCCATCCAGGCCGATCAGCGGCAGGCGCTGGCCTTCCAGCTGCAGGGCATCGCCATCCAGCACCTGCGGCACCACGATGCGCGACGGCACGTCGGCACCCATCTTCGGCCCCCAGTAGGCCAGCTTGCCGGCCTGGGTCTGCTGGATGTGGGCAACGGTCTGCGCAGTGGCAACGATGCGTGCCTGCGGGAACGCGTCCTGCAGGGTTGCCAGGCCGAAGTAGTAGTCCGGATCACCGTGGCTGATGTAGATCGTTGTCAGCTGCTTGCCGCTGGCGCGGATCAGCTCGACCAGCTTGCGCGCATCGCTGGCGCCGAACTGCGCGTTGACCAGGATCGCATCGCGGCGGCCTTCGATCAGCACCGAGGACACCGAGAACATCGCCTGCGGACCGGGATGGAAGGTCTGCAGGTGCAGCTGGGATTTTGTCGCTGCCGCGGGCGCCGCGGTGGCCGGTGCGGCCAGCAGCGGCGCACTGGTGAAGCTGGCGGCCAGGGCGAGGGGAAGCAGCAGGGCAGCGGTGCGCATGGGAAATTCCTTGTGTCGAATGGGGAGCCGAACGTGGGCTATGCCGGGCGTCCTTGCCCGGGCCCCTGCGGGCCGTCGCAAGCGACGTTGGCAACGGCTCCTGCCGTTGCCTTCGGCTCTACAGGGCACGCGCGTCGATCAGTACGCCGCGGTGATGATCTGCTTCGGGTACTGGTGCGCTTCCAGCTCGGCGACGAACGCGGCGCCGTAGTCGGCATAGCTGATGCGGCTGTGGCCGCTGGCGTCGGCCAGGAAGGCCTTGGGCTGCACGCGGTACTGGCCGCGCTCTTCACCCGGGCCGATTTCGGCCGCCGGCGAGAAGAAGGTCCAGTCCAGATCGTCCGCCGCCTGCAGTCGATTGAAGGCTTCACGATGGGCCAGCGCGTACGGCTTGTAGGCCTCCGGGAAGGTGGGGGTATCGACCAGCTGCACGCCGGGCGCGACTTCCAGGCTGCCGGCGCCACCGACCACCACCAGGCGCGGTACACCGGCCTTGCGCACGGCGGCGGCCAGCTGTGCAGCCACGTCGCCGACGCGGCCGATGTCATCGCCCGGGCGCGGGCCGTAGGCGCTGGCCAGCACGTCGTGGCCGGCGATGGCGGCGACCAGCGCGTCCTGGTCATCCAGCGGGGCGACTACCGGATGGGCGCCGTCCAGTTCGGCCGGAAGATCCTGCGCGTTGCGCACGATGACAGTGAGTTCGTGGCCGTGGGCCAGCGCGTGGCGGGCGATCTGGCGGCCGATGTTGCCGGTGGAACCAACGAGGGCGATCTTCATGGCAGGACTCCGTGGGGCGGTGTGGGGTGGGAATGGGGCCACTCTAGGCCGCTGCAGTCGCTCGAAAAACAGCGTATAACGCGCTTGTTTGTTGCATGGATCGAGCATATGGACCGACTGACCGCCATGACCGTATTCGTCGAGGTGGCCGAGCGCGGCAGCCTCACCGCCGCCGCCGAGGTGCTGGACATGTCGCGGGCGATGGTCAGCCGCTACCTGGCCGAGGTCGAGGCTTGGCTGGGCGCGCGCCTGCTGCACCGGACCACGCGCCGGGTCAGCCTGACCGGCCCCGGCGAGGCGGCGCTGGCGCGCTTCCGGCAGATGCTGGCCATCGGCGAGGAACTGCAGGGTGAGCTGGCCAGCGATGATCCGGAGCCGCATGGCACGCTGCGGGTGACTGCCAGCGTGTCGTTCGGGCAGAGCCACCTGGCGCGGGCGGTGGCCGGCTTTGTTGCGCGCCATCCGGCGGCACGCATCGAGCTGCTGCTGGTCGACCGCATGGTGAACCTGGTGGAAGAGCGGGTGGACCTTGCCGTGCGCATCGCCCGCCAGATCGATCCCAGCCTGATCGCACGACGGCTGGCCACCTGCCGCTCGGTGCTGTGCGCGACGCCGTCGTACCTGCAGGCGCGCGGTACGCCTACCGCCCCGGAACACCTGGCCGGGCACAACTGCCTGACCCATCACTACGTGGGCAAGAGCCTGTGGCAGCTGCACCGCGATGGCCGTTCGCTGTCGGTGGCGGTGGGCGGCAACATCAGCGCCAACGAAGCGTCGCTGTTGCTGGAAGCGGTGCGTGCGGGCGCCGGCATCGCGATGCTGCCGACCTACCAGGTGGCGCCACTGCTGCGCAGTGGCGAGCTGATCGAGTTGTTGCCCGAGTTCAGTCTGGACGAACTCGGCATTCATGCCGTGTACGCATCACGGCGCCAGCAGCCCGCTATCATGCGGCGATTCCTGGACTTCCTGGCCGAGTGTTTCGCCAGCCCGGCCTTCCAGGATCTGGATTGGCGCCCACCGGGCAAGGAGAACACATGAACCACGGACAGGCCTTGATCGACCACAACCGTGCTGCCTGGGACCGCCAGGCCAGCGAAGTGCGCGAATGGTCGCGCCCGGTGGAAAGTTCAACCGTTGCCGCCGCGCGCGAAGGACGTTGGCAGGTGCACCTGACGCCCCGCGCCCTGCCGCTGGACTGGCTGGGTGATGTGCGCGGCCGCCGGGTCCTGTGCCTGGCCTCGGGCGGTGGCCAGCAGGCACCGGTGCTGGCGGCGGCCGGGGCCGACGTCACTGTGTTCGATCTGTCCGATGGGCAGCTGGAACAGGACCGCAGCGTGGCGGCGCGCGACGGCCTGCGGCTGCGCACGGTGCAGGGCGACATGCGCGACCTGCACGCTTTCGCCAACGACAGCTTCGATGTGGTGTTCCACCCGATCTCCAACCTGTATGTGCCCGACGTGCGCCCGGTGTGGACCGAATGCCGCCGCGTGCTGGCGCGCGATGGCATGCTGATGGCCAGCTTCTACAACCCGGTGCTGTTCGTCGGCGCGCGCGATCCGCAGCTTGATGCACAGGGCCTGATCCGGCCGCAGTACGCCATTCCCTATTCGGACCTGGAAGACCTGCCACCGGCCGAGCGCGAGGCGAAGCTGGCGCGGGGCGATGCGCTGACCTTCGGCCACAGCCTGACAGAACTGATCGGTGGACAGCTGGATGCCGGCTTCGTGATCGATCGCTTCATGGAAGACTGGCAGCCGCAGCCGCGCTTCCTGATCGACCGTTACCTGCCCACGTTCCTGGCTACCCGCGCGCGCCGGATCGGCTGAGGCGGATCGGTGCAAAAACCAGCGGCGTACAATGGACGGTCCCACGTCGCACAGGTGCCGTTCCCTTGTCGTATCCCTATCCGCTGGTCGTGTTCGACCTCGATGGCACGCTGGTCGACAGCGCTGCCGATATTGCCGAAGCACTGAACCGCACGCTGGAAGACATCGGCCTGGCGCGCGTGCCGGAAGCCACGGTTCTGGGCTGGATCGGCGACGGCGTGCGTCGTCTGGTCGAACAGGCGGTGCAGGCCGCAGGCAGCGAGGTGGACCTGGCCGAGGTGATGCCGGTGTTCATGGTGCACTACCGTGAGTGCCTGCTGCGTAGCCCGCGCCTGTTCGACGGCGTGGGCGAAGCGCTGGCGCAACTGCGTGCGCGCAACGTGCCGCTGGCGATCTGCACCAACAAGCCCGAAGCACTGGTGCCGCCGCTGCTGCAGCACCTGGGTATCGGTGATGCATTCGCGCTGGTACTGGGGGGGGATTCGCTGCCGCAGCGCAAGCCCAGTGGCGAGCCACTGCGGCACATCGCCGCGCACTTCGGGCTGCCGGTGGAGTCCTGCCTGATGGTGGGTGATTCGTTGACCGACTACCGCGCCGCCGAAGAGGCCGGCATGCCGATCGCGCTGGTGCGCTACGGCTATCCGCGCGGCCTGGACCTGGCCACCGCGCATGCGGTGGCGGTGATCGACGACCTGCGTGAACTGCCGGGGTTGCGGGGCTGAAGCAGAGGGGTAGTGCCGGCCGCTGGCCGGCAACCCGGAATGCGTTGCCGAAGGTCATGATGTTGCCGGCCAGTGGCCGGCACTACCATGAACGTTGCGCTCACTTCGGCTGGTAACGCACGCTCAACTGGTACTCGCGGCCGGGCTGGTTGAACCATGCCACCGTTTCGTAGCGACGGTCGAAGACGTTGGCGGCACGTGCCAGCAGCGACCACGATGGCGTCAGTGCGTACTCAGCGCGCAGGTCCAGCGTGCCGTAGCCTCCCACCTTCACCGTGTTGGCGGCATCGTCGTAGCGCTTGCCGGCACCCTGCACGGTCAGGCCTGCGCGGAAATCGCCGAAGCGACGGTCGATGTCCAGGCGCGCGGTCTGCTGCGCGCGGCGTGGCAGCCAGTTGTCGAACTGGGTGCTGCCGCCGGTGCGGTTGCGCGGGTCGGTGTAGCTCAGCTGCGCGTTGATGTCGAAGCCGGCCAGCAGCACGCCGCCGGTCAGTTCGGCACCGCGGATGCGGGCCTTCTCCACCTGCTGCATCTTGAAGGTCGCCGCATCGTAGGTGATCAGATCATCGATGCGGGTTTCATACACATCCAGGCCCCAGTGCCAGCCCTGGCCCTGCTGCGAAACGCCCAGGTTGGCACTCTTGGATTTCTCCGGGTTCAACGTAGGCACGCCGCTCCACGGGTCGTACAGATCGCTGAAGGTCGGTGCCTTGAACGCCGTGCCATAGCTGGCGTTGAGGCGCAGGCCGTGGCCCAGCTCCATCGCCCAGCCAACGCTGCCGGTGGCGTGGTTGCCGAACTGCTGGTTGTCGTCGTTGCGTGCGCTGGCCTGCAACTGGTGGCGGCCGAAGCGGCCCTGGTACTGCACGAACACGCCGGTGTTGCGGCGGCTGTCGACCAGGTAACCCGCGCTGCTGCCATCCAGGTTGTCTTCGCTCCAGTCCACGCCTGCGCTCAGCAGCTGGCCCTCGGCCACGCCGAAATCGCCCTGCAGGGAGGCGCTGTCGCGGTGGGTCTGTGCGCTGCCACGTGCACCGAAGTCGCCGAAGTTGTCCGACTCGTTGTCACTGCGGCCGACGTTGGCGGTGAATGCCAGGCGCTCGGACGGGGTGTAGCGCACCTTGCCGGCCAGCACCTGCTGGCGGGCTTCCGAATAGTTGTAGTAACCGTCGTAATGGTTCCTGCCGTCGGCGCGCAGGGCGCTGCCTTCCACGTTCCACTGGTCGTTGAAGGTGTAGCCACCGCGCAGGCTCTTGGACAGGTTGCGGTAGCCGTCGCGGTCGGGCTCGTCGGCGAAGCAGCCGGTGAACAGCGTGGCCGAGCCGCGGCAGGCATCGATGCCATCGGAATGCTGGTAGGCGATATCCGCACCGAACCAGCCGCGTTCGGTACCGCCGCCAATGCCACCGCTGGCTTCACGCAGGCCGTTGCTGCCACCGCCAAGCTGGAAGTGCGGGGCGAAATCGCCCTGGTTGCGGCGGGTGAAGATCTGGATCACGCCACCGATGGCGTCGGCGCCGTACAGGCTCGACTGCGGGCCGCGCACGATTTCGACGCGCTCGATCTGCGCCAGCGGCAGGTCCTGGTACATGGCCAGGCCGAGGTCGGCGCTGTTGATGCGCACACCATCGACCAGCACCACGGTGTGGCCGGAATTGGTGCCGCGCAGGAACAGCGAGCTCTGCTTGCCGAGCCCGCCGGCATTGGTCAGGTTGATGCCGGCGCGGCCGCGCAGCAGCTCCTGCAGCGACGTGGCCTGGCTGGATTCGATCTGCGCGCGGTCGATCACCTGCGCCGGCGCGATGCTGTCCTGCAGGGCGATCGGGGTGCGGGTGGCAGTGACCAGGATCTGGTCGAGCGCGGTGGTGTCATTGGCGGCCTGGGCCAGCGCGGGCAGGGCGGCCAGCACGGCCAGGGACAGCATTCGGGACTGCAGCTTCATGGGGGACTCCGGGTGCCACGCACGCCCGCGTGGCGAAGGGGAGGAGCCGCGAAGGCAGGCGTGCGCCGATGCCGCAGCGCACGCCACGGTCATCCAGCGCCATGCCCACCGCATCGCGACCTGAGGCTTCCGGGCCGGTCTCCGGGCTTGCCGCCGGGTGGCGCGAGGCCACCGTCCAGGCGCCTTCCCATGCCTGCGGCACAGTGGCGGTGTTGCCTGGAACTGACGTGCTTACCGTTGCGGGGGCAGCGCCGGCCTGGCGTGGAATCACGCGTCACCGGCTTCCCGTTTCAACCTGCCGGCCATGGCCGCAGGTCACCTGGAAGTGGGCGCAGTCTACGGCATCGCAGGCCGTCCCGTTGCGTCGCGCCTGCGCGACTGCCTTTGCTGTGCCTTTAGAATGGTTGCTCGATCCCGTGGTGCCGTTGCCGATGTCCGCCCGTTTTCCGCTGTACCTGCGTCGCCCGTCCGGGACGCGCGCATGATCCTCGACCTGGTCCGCCATTCCGGCAACGGTCGCGATGAGTTCCTCGATGGCCGCAGCGATCCACCGCAGCTGGCCCGCCTGCCGCAGGAACTGGTCGAGGCCTATGCCGGGCAACGCTGGGAGCGGGTGATCAGTTCGCCGCGGCTGCGTTCGCTGCACACGGCAATGGCCCTGGCCACCCCGCGCGGACTGGACGTGGAAGCGGACGAGGAATGGGAAGAACTGGACTTCGGCGATTGGGACGGGCGGTCGCTGTTCGACCTGCCGGAGGATGCACTGGCGGCCTTCCATGCCGACCCGCACGCGTTCCCGCCGCCCAATGGCGAGAGCTGGGGCCACTTCGAGCGGCGCATCGCGCGCGCGCTGGATCGCCTGCTCGATGATGACGATCCGGTGCCGACGCTGGTGGTCAGCCATGGCGGCCCGTTGCGCATGGTGCTGTCGCAGGTCTGCGGCCTGCCCATGTCGCTGTGCTGGGCGCTGCGTATCGACCACGGCACGCGCCTGCGGGTGTGGCTGGAGCGCGGCGAGATCGGGCTGGTGGGTGAGCTGCTGGAGCTGCAGCAGCCCTGAGCGCACTCGCCGGGCATGGCCCGGCGCTACCGATCCCGCATCACACTGGTAGTGCCGGCCGCTGGCCGGCATCCCCAGGAACGCGGAGGCCTCAATCCTCGTCCGCGCCCTCGGGCACGCTGTCCTCAGCGTCATCGTCGGCATCGAAGCGCTGCTCATGCACCGGGCCCGGAGCCGGGCCGGCTGCCTTCAGCGGATGCGCAGCGATGCGTGCTTCGTAATCCTGCACCAGTGCTTCACGCTGTGGCTCGCTCAGCTCCTGCCAATGGCAGTCCAGCAACGCGCCTTCCAGCGAGTACAGCAGGTTCAGGCTGGGCTTGAAGCCGGCGCGCTTGACCTTGACGAAGGCGCCGACGGCTCCGATCGCGACCAGGTCGTCGCGGCTGCGCAGGCCGACCTGGCGCAGCCACGCCGCACTTTTCGGGCCGATGTTGCGCAGCTTCGGTGCGCTCATCCCAGCGCCTCGACGAACACGCGGGCGATGGCTTCCAGGCCAGCCTGATCGTCGGCATCGAAGCGGCCCACCTTCGGGCTGTCGAAGTCGAACACGCCGATCAGTTCATCGCCGCGCAGCAGCGGCACCACCAGTTCCGAGCGCGAGGCCGAATCGCAGGCGATGTGGCCGGGGAAGGCGTCGACGTCCTCTACGCGCTGGGTCACGCGCTGGCTGGCGGCAGCACCGCACACGCCCTTGTCCAACGGGATGCGCACGCAGGCCGGCAGGCCCTGGAACGGGCCGACCACCAGTTCCTTGCCGTCGTACAGGTAGAAGCCCACCCAGTTCAGGTCGGGCAGGGCGTGGTAGACCAGGGCCGAGAGGTTGGCCGCGTTGGCGATGCGGTCGGACTCGGCGTAGACCAGGCCACGGGCCTGTTCCAGCAGCTGGGCGTATTGTTCCGGCTTGCTGCCGGTGAGCGAGGCATTGGCGAACATGCCAGCAGTCTAGCAAGCGTGCCGGGCCAGCGATAATGCACACACTGTTGCCCTGTTGGAGCCCGTCGATGCCGTTGCCCGCCACGCTGCCGCCCGCCCTGTTCGTCACCGGCACCGATACCGAGATCGGCAAGACCGCGGCCAGCACCGCGCTGCTGCACGCACTGCGCCGGCGCGGCCTGCGTGCGGTGGGCATGAAGCCGGTGGCCAGCGGCAGCGGAGACCTGGGCCAGGGCCTGCGCAACGAAGACGCATTGGCGCTGCAGGCGGCCAGCTGGCCGGTACCGGACTATGCCGATCTGAACCCATATGCGTTGCGCCAGCCGCTGGCACCGGAGCTGGCCGCTGCCGAGGACGGCGTGCAGGTGGAGCTGGCGCCAATCATGGCAGCGTTCGAGCGGCTGCGCACGCAGGCCGATGTCGTGGTGGTCGAGGGGGTTGGCGGTTGGCTGGCACCAGTCTCGGCCACGCTCGACCAGCTCGACCTGGTGCGCGCATTGCGGTTGCCGGTGTTGCTGGTGGTGGGCATGCGGCTGGGCTGCGTCAACCACGCGCGACTGACCGCGCAGTCGCTGCAGGCCAGCGGCGTGGAGTGCCTGGGCTGGATCGGCAACCACATCGACCCGGCGATGCAGCGCCAGGATGAGAACATCGCAACGCTGCAGCAGCGCCTGCCGATGCCGTGCTGGGGCCGGCTGCCACACCTTCCGGGCGCGGATGGCCAGATCCTGAGCACGCATCTGCTCGATTGACCTGGGGTAGTGCCGGCCGCCAGCTCCCGCGCGATCGCGCCCAGCCGCTCCACCGCGCCGATGAAGCGTGCATCCAGCGTCTGGCAGCACGACAGCCGCAGGCAATGGCGATACCGCGCGCCGCGTGAATACACCTGGCCGGGCATGAACACGATGTCCTCCTGCAGTGCACGCTCGAACAGCTCGCGCGTGTCCACGCCCGGCAGTTCCAGCCACAGCAGGAAGCCACCCTGCGGTTCGGTGGCGCGGGTGCCGGCCGGGAAGTGTTCGGCCACCAGCTGGCGCAGCCGTCCGACCTGCTCGCGGTACAGCCGGCGCATGCGATGCAGGTGGTGCTCGTAGCTGCCCGCTTCCAGATAGGCCGCCACCGCGTCGCCCAGCAGCTGCGGCTCGCCGCCGGTGGACTGGAATTTCAGCAGCGCGATGCGCTCGGCGAAGCGGCCGCCATCGAGCCAGCCGATGCGGTAATCCGGCGCCAGCGTCTTGGAAAAGCCGCCGACCACCATCACCCAGCCATCGCGATCGAAGGCTTTCAGCAACGGCGCCGGCGGTTCGCAGAACTGCAGCTCGGCATACACCGCATCTTCGATCAGCGGCAGCTGGCGTGCGTTGACCAGTTCGGCCAGGCGTTGCTTGGCGGCGGTCGGCATGGTGCAGCCGAGCGGGTTGTGCACGGTCGGCATCACCACCAGTGCGGCCAGCGGCGTGTGCTCCAGCAGCGCGTCCAGCGCATCCACATCCAGGCCGAACTGCGGATGGGTGGGCAGTTCGATGGCCTGCAGGCCGAGGTTGGCCAGCAACGGGTAGAGGTTGAAGTAGGACGGCGCCTCGATGCCGACCGCATCACCGGGCTGGGTGACCGCGCGTAGCGCCAGCTGCAGCCCTTCCATCGCACCGTGGGTCAGCAGCAGGCGTTCGCTGTGGGTATGCAGGCCCATGCGCGGGCCGCGGCGCACGATCTGCGCCAGCAGCCGTGGCGAGCCGTTGGGGCGTGCATAGGTCTCCACGGTCTGCTGGCCATGGCGCAGTACCTGCGCCGTGTGCTTGGCCAGCTGCGCGCCGGGGTAGAACTGGCGACCGCGCGGGCCGGCAAAGGCTAGGTCGATCACGCCGGGGCGGCGCTGTGCTTCCAGCACGCGGGCCATCAGTACCTGCTGCAGCGGCGCGGTGGGCGCAGAAGGTGTGTCGCGCAGCGAACGTTCCGGCACCGACAGCCGCGGCGCGACCTCGAAGCCGGCCTTGGGCCGCGGAATGACCAGACCGGCGTCTTCCAGCTGGCGGTAGGCGGCGATCACCGTGTTCAGGCTGAGCCGGCGCTGCAGGGCCATCTGCCGCAGCGAGGGCAGGCGGCTGCCTACCGGAAGCCGGCCGCCATGGATGGCCTCGGCCAGTTCGTCGGACAGCCGTTGGTAGCGGGGGGGGATCATCGCGCTCTGATCATCTGTATCCATCGAATTTCCCACCGCCTGGTGCTGTACCCATGATGGCGGCGAGCCTAGCATGTCGTTGTCGGCCGGGCCTGATCGGGGCACGGCCGGTACTTTCCAAGCGCACGGCTGGATGGCCGTGCGTCTTTTTTTGGTAGTGCCGGCCGCTGGCCGGCAATCCCTGGAACCGCAGGAGCCGGCCAGCGGCCGGCACTACCCGGGGCGTTACCGCATTGGCAGGAGCGTCACCGAGCGCCAGCCGGCCCCACGGAAATGCCGTCAGCGCATCGGCACCAGCACCGCATCGCGCCGGTACAACGCCGGGAACTGCCTGCCCAGCGCGGCCAGCTTCGGCGCGTCGTAGTAGCGGATGTAGGCGGCCTGCGGGTAGTTGGTCATGTAGTTCTGGTGGTAGCTCTCGGCCGGGTAGAAGCGCTGGCCGCTGACCAGCTGGGTGACGATCGGTGCGCGGTAGCTGCCGGCCTGGCCGAGCTGGGCGATGTAGGCGCGGCTGGCTGCCTGCTGGCGGGCATCATCAGTGAAGATCGCCGACCGGTACTGGCTGCCGTGGTCGGGCCCCTGGCGGTTGAGTTGGGTCGGGTCGTGCACCACCGAGAAGAACACCTGCATCAACTGCCCATAGCTGACCTGGCGTGGGTCGTAGTCGACCTTCACCGCTTCGGCATGACCGGTCTGACCGCTGCTGACCCGCTCATAGCGGGCATTGGCAGCGCTGCCACCGATGTAGCCGGACACCGCATTACTCACGCCTTTGACATGCTGGAACACGCCCTGCACGCCCCAGAAGCAACCGCCGGCAAACACCACGCTGGCGTGGGTGGCGTCATCGCGGAACGCAGCGTCGCCCGTGGGTACAGGGAGTGCCTGGGTCTGCGCGCTGGCTTCGACCGGTGCCGCGATGGCGCCATGGTCAACGAGCAGCACGCCGGCGATGAGTGCCGTGGCCACCAGTCCGGCAACGCCAGCGGCAATGCCCTGTTCAAAGGAGAATTTCATCGTGTCCTCCCGGTTCAACCGAAGGTGAAGGCATAGGCCTGCACGCCCGCATCGAGGAATTCGATCTCGAAGCGGTGCGGGCTGACCGTGCCGCGTTGGCGCACCAGCTGGTAGAGGCGGTGCTCGTCGACCACGCCGCTGCCATCGACGCCGACATCAGTGCCGGCATCGGTGGCGGGCAATGGCTTGCCATCCAGCAGGACGCGGAAGCGCACCGGCTTTCCTTCCTGGCCCGGTGCCAGCACCAGGTGCAGGTCGCGCGCATGGAACTGGAAGGCGATGCGGCCACCGGCCTGCTGCAGCTGCGCAGCCTCGTCGGTAACGGTCCAGCGTCCGGACAGGCCCCACTGGTTCAACGCCAGGGTGGCCGGCAACGTGTAGTCGAACGCGGCGTCGCTGCGCTGCCCACCGGGCGAGGCGAACTGCTCGGCACGGGCGTGGCCCAGATAGGTTTCCGGCGAGCGCAGATTGCCCATGTCGGCCTGCGCAGCCACGCCCTTCAGATCGGCGGCGGCCGGATCGGCCGGCGGTGGCAGGTTCGTCTGGCCGGCCTCGGTCAGCAAGCGGCGGATCACCTGTTCCGAACGCGCATAGTTGCCCTCGCCGAACTGGTGGCCGCGGATGTTGCCCTGCGCATCGACGAAGTACTGCGCCGGCCAGTAGCGGTTGTTGAACGCGCGCCAGATCGTGTACTGGTTGTCCAGCGCCACCGGGTACTCGACCTTCAGCTGCTGCACCGCCTTCATGACGTTGCGCGGGTCACGCTCGAAGGCGAACTCCGGGGTGTGCACGCCGATCACCACCAGGCCGTGGTCGCGATAACGGCGCTCCCATTCGTGCACGAACGGCATCGCGCGCAGGCAGTTGATGCACGAGTACGTCCAGAAATCGACCAGCACCACCTTGCCGCGCAGCTGCTGGGCCGTCAGCGGCGGGCTGTTGAGCCAGCCGGTGGCACCATCCAGCGCGGGCAGGGTGCCTTCCACTGGCAGCGGTGCATTGGCATTCGCATCGGGGCCCGCCATCATCATCGACGGTGCTGCCGGCTGCGCACCGGGAACGGCATCCAGCAGGCCCTGCTCGATGCGCGCGGTGCTGACCGTAGACAGGCGGGTCAGCAGGCCGGTATCCCAGCCCAGCCCGATCGCCACCACCGCCAGCAGTGCGGCCACGCCCAGTACCTTACGCAGCACATCGCCGAGGCCGAGCCGCGCCTGCAGCGCGCGGAACACGCGGCCACCTACCCATACCGCCAGCGCCAGTGCGGTAATTGCGCCCAGCGCGTAGGCCAGCAGCAGCGTGCTGGTGCCGGCGCTGGCCCCGTGCAGCGCGGCACCGGTCAGCACCAGGCCGAGGATCGGCCCGGCGCAGGGTGCCCACAGCAGGCCGGTGGCGATGCCGATCAGCAGCGAGGTCCACGCACCGCCACGCCCCGCTGCGTCGGCCGCATCGGCACGCGCGCTCAAGCGGGCACCCACGCGCTGGAACGGCGCCAGCAGATGGTCGGCCAGTCGTGGCCAGAGCAATGCCAGTGCGAACAGCGCCATCAGCAGCAGGGCGATCCAGCGTCCGACCTGGTTGGCCTGTGCCACCCATTGGCTGCCCACCGCAGCCAGGCTGGCGACCACGGTGAAGGTGAGTGCCATGCCCAGCAGCAGCGGCAGCGTGCTGCGCAGGAAGGGGCGGTCGGCACGGGCGAACACGAACGGCAGCACCGGCAGGATGCAGGGACTGAGCAGGGTCAGCGCGCCCCCCAGGTAGGCAAGCAGCAACAGCAGCATCGTCAGGCTCCGGAAGCAGGGGAAGAACCGACCGGCACCCGCCAGCCATCGGCGGTACCGCCCTCAGCGGCACCGGGAACGAACACCATCGCCGCGCCGTTCATGCAGTAGCGAAGTCCGGTTGGGCGAGGCCCGTCGTTGAACACATGGCCGAGGTGGCCACCGCAGCGACGGCAGTGCACCTCCACCCGCAGCATGCCGAAGGTGACGTCGCGGTCTTCGCTGATGGCGTTGTGCAGCGGCGCCCAGAAGCTGGGCCAGCCGGTGCCGCTCTCGAACTTGGTGGAGGAGGAGAACAGCGGCAGCGCACAGCCGGCGCAGGCAAACGTGCCCTGCCGGTGTTCCTTGTTGAGCGGGCTGCTGTACGGGCGCTCGGTCGCCTGCTGGCGCAGCACTGCGTACTGCGCCGGGGTCAGGCGCTGGCGCCAGTCGGCATCGCTGCGCATGACCTCGAACTGTCGCGACGGGCGCGCTTCAGCGGCGGCCGGGGCGGCACGGCTGCAGGCCCCCAGGCCGAGCAGGCCGGCGGCGGTGGCAACACCGCCCAGGCCCAGCAGATGGCGTCGGGTAAGGGACATGGCGGACTCCGGGAAGGGGCGACGGGGCCATGCTGCGCCCGCCCGGGTCAACGAATCCTCACGCAGGATTCAATTTTTCGTGAGGTATCGGCGTCCATCCCGCGCCACAATGCAGCCAGCCTCCCCACTGGCCCCGAGCTGCCGATGTCCACCAAACGCGTGCTGATCGTTGAAGACGATGCCCACATCGCCGACCTGCTGCGCATGCATCTGGGCGATGAGGGCTACGACGTCGCCCATGCCGCCAGCGGCGATGCCGGCCTGCGCCTGCTCGAGCAGGAAGGGCCATGGGATGCGCTGGTGCTGGACGTGATGCTGCCCGGCGTGGACGGCCTGCAGGTGTGCCAGCGTGCACGCGCGATGGCGCGCTATGTGCCGATCATCATCATCAGTGCGCGTGGCAGCGAAACGCAGCGCATCGTCGGCCTGGAACTGGGGGCGGATGATTACCTGGCCAAGCCCTTCTCGATGCCGGAACTGGTGGCCCGCGTGCGTGCGCTGCTGCGCCGGGCCGAGGCGATGGCGCAGAGCGCGCGCATCGATGCCGGCGCGATCGAGCTGGGTGGTCTGCAGCTGGACCCGGTCGCGCGCACCGCGTCGGTGGATGGCAATGCGCTGGAGCTGACCCCGCGCGAGTTCGACCTGCTGCTGTTCTTCGCCCGTCATCCGGACCAGGTGTTCGCGCGCATGGAGCTGCTCAACCAGGTCTGGGGCTACCAGCACGACGGTTACGAGCACACGGTCAACACCCACATCAACCGACTGCGCAGCAAGATCGAGCCGGACCCGGCCAACCCGCGGCGGCTGCTGACGGTGTGGGGCCGCGGCTACAAGCTGGTCGATCCGGCCGGGGCGGCGGCATGATCAAGCCGAACCTGTGGCAGAAGCTGGCGGCGGTGATCGCTGCGCTGATGCTGATGTGCTGCATGGCGTTGCTGGCGCTGCAGATGCGCGCCAACACCCGCCACGAGCAGGAAGTGGTGCAGCGGTTGTCGCTGGGCCTGGCCGAGCACATTGCCCAGCGCAGCGAACTGATGGACACCAGCGGCATGCGTGATGCCGCCGTGCGCGCGCTGTTCGGCCAGCTGATGGCGGTCAACCCCAGCGTCGAGGTCTACCTGCTGGACGACCAGGGCCGCATCCTCGGCCACGATGCGCCGACAGGCCATCTGGTGCGCAACCGGGTGGACGTGGCACCGCTGCGCCGGCTGCTGGCCGGTGCGCCGTTGCCGATCCTGGGCGATGACCCGCGCAGCACGGACGGCCGCAAGGTGTTCAGTGCCGCGCCGCTGATCGTGCAGGGTCGCCAGGCCGGTTATGTGTACGTGGTGCTGGTCGGCGAACACCGTCAGATGCTGTCCGACGACCTTGCCGCCGGCAGCCAGTGGAACACCACGCTGTGGTCGGTGATGCTGGTCGGCAGCCTGGGCCTGCTGGCCGGGCTGGTGGCCTTCTACTGGGTGACGCGCCCGCTGCGGCGGCTGACCCGGCGCATCCAGGCCTTCGACATCGACGCACCCACGCCATTGCCGCCGCCGGAGCCGCTGCGTCCCGGTGAGCGCGACGAGCTGGTGATCCTCGAACACGCACACGCGCAGATGGCGCAGCGGCTCGGCGAGCAGTGGCAGCAGCTGCGCCAGCAGGACCTGCAGCGCCGCGAGCTGGTCGCCAACATCTCGCACGACCTGCGCACGCCGTTGTCGTCGCTGCACGGCTATCTGGAAACGCTGGCGCTGAAGGACGCCACGCTGTCGCCGGACGAGCGCCGCCGCTACCTCGGTATCGCGCTGGCGCAGAGCGCCAAGGTTGGCCGGCTTGCGCGTGCGCTGTTCGAGCTGGCGCGGCTGGAACATGGCGAAGTGCGCCTGGAGTGGGAGGTGTTCGCATTGCCGGAGCTGCTGCAGGACGTGCTGCAGAAATTCGAGCTGGCGGCGCAGGCTCGCAACCAGTACCTGCACGCGGACTTCCCGCCCGGCCTGCCGCTGGTGCGCGCCGATCTGGGCCTGGTCGAGCGGGTGCTGACCAACCTGCTCGACAACGCGCTGCGGCATGCGCCCGACGGCGGGCGGATCGATGTGCGCCTGCGTGCGACGCCGGACAGCGTGGAGGTGAGCGTGGCCGATGATGGACCTGGTGTTGCCCCTGCACTGCGCACGCAGCTGTTCCAGGCACCGGCCGCGCTGGGCGCGCGACGTGGAGAGAACGGCGGGTTGGGCCTGCTGATCGTGCAGCGCATCGTGCAGTTGCACGGCCGTCGCATCGAACTGCGTGACAGCGAGCGCGGCGCGTTGTTCGCGTTTGCGTTGCCGCGTGCGGAACCAGCGGCCTAGCAGGCCGCATCGCACTCCACGGCAGCGCCACTTTCCAGCGGCAGGTGCAGTCGGATGCAGGCACCACCCAGCTCCGAATCGGTTACTTCGACCTGGCCGCCATGCTTGTCGGCCACCACCTGCACCAGCGCCAGTCCGAGGCCGAAACCGGGGCTACCCGGATCCAGCCGCACATAGGGTTGCAGCACCTGGCCGCGCAGTTCGGGTGCGATGCCGGGGCCATCGTCCTCCACCTGCAGGCACAGCCAGCCGTCGTTGACCGTGCTGGCGATACGGATCTGCCGCCGCGCATAGCGCAGGGCATTGCCGAGCAGGTTGCGCAATGCCAGTTCCAGCATGTGCCGGTTGACGTTGACCAGGCCCGCTGGCGACAGCACCTGCTGTACCGGCATCGGCAGCGGTGCGAACTGGGCCACCACGCCACGTACCAGTGCCGCCAGCTGCAGGCGCTGGCGGGTCAGCTGATGGCAGCGGCCCAGTGCGGCGTACTCGACGCCGGCATCGGTGAGGTGCTGCAGCCGATCGACATCAGTGCGCAGGCCGCCCAAGGCATCGCGCTGGATCTCGTCCAGCGCGGTGTCCTCCAGGTCGGCCAGGCCGAAACGCATCCGCGCCAGCGGCGTGCGGACTTCGTGCGCCACTGCCTGCGCCAGCACGCGCTGGCTTTCCAGCAGCTGCTGCAGCTGCTCGGCCATGTGATTGAAGGCATTGGCCAGCGGCCGCACCAGCGCTGTGCCGGCGCGCGGGGCGCGCGTGTCCAGCTGTCCGTCGCGCATCTGCCGGGCGGCCTGTGCCAGCTGCGAGACGTCGCGCCACAGGCGGTAGACCATCACGTACATCGGCAGCGCCACGGCCACCATCAGGATCAGCAGCAGGATCGCCACGCCTGACACTTCGCTGTCCTGCCAGCCCTCGTCAGGCAGCGCTTCGTCCAACGGCCCAAGCATCACCGCGTAGTCGCTGTCGCCGATCCGCTGCAGGCTGCGCATGTGCTCCAGGTCGATCTGCACCCGGCCGTTGCTGAAGGGGGGGCGCTGGCTGGCCGGCAGCGCCTTCATCGCCTCTGCCAACGGCACCATGCGCAGGGCATAGGCGAAGTCGGCGTCCAGTTCGCGCGCCAGCGTCGGCCACTGCTCGCGCGGGGTTTCGGCGAAGCGGTGCTGCAGCAGGGCATGGGTGCCACGCATTTCGGCCTGCAGTCCGGCTTCGGTGCGGTCTTCCAGCAGCGCATCCCAGGCCCATAGTCCCAGCACGATCAGCAACAGATGGGCAACCAGGAAGCCGATGCCGTAGCGCAGGAAGTGGAAGGCGTGGCCGCGCATCGCCGAGGGCGTGCGCTTCATCCCCATGCCGAGCGGCTGAACAGGTAGCCGCGGCCCCGCACGGTCTTGATCCGTTCCGGCTGCTCCGGGTTGTCGCCCAGCTTGCGGCGCAGGCGTGAGATGCGGGCATCGATCGAACGGTCCAGGCCGTCGAAGGCGATCCCGCGCAGGCCGCGCAGCAGCGCATCGCGGTCCAGGATCTGGCCGGCATTGCTGGCCAGCAGGAACAGCAGGTCGAACTCGGCAGTGGTGAGCTCCAGCAGCGCGCCCTGCAGGTGCACATTGCGGGTGGACGGGTCGATGCTCAGCTCGCCGAAGCGGAGGCTGCCGTCGCGTGGTTCGACCCGGCGGTGGCGGCGCAGGTGGGCGCGCAGGCGGGCCAGCAGCACCCGTGGTTCGATCGGCTTGCCGATGTAATCATCGGCGCCCAGTTCCAGTCCCAGCACCTGGTCGATGTTGTCGGTGCGGGCGGTCAGCACGCAGATGATGCCGTCATAGTGGGGGCGGATCTGCCGACACACTTCGAAACCATCCTGGTCGGGCAGGCCGACATCGAGCAGGACCAGGGCGGGCTTGTCGGCCAGGATCCGGGCCACCGCACGCTCACCGCTGCGCTCGTGGGCCACCTGGTAGCCATGCCGCTGCAGATAGTCGCTGACCATCGTACCCAGGCGGGCATCGTCTTCGACCAGTACGATATCCAGCATTTTCAAGGCCTCCGTGGACGCACACGTACCGCCACGGCACGAGCGCGGCGATGCTATCCCAGCCTTCGGGCCGCCCGGGTCCCGGGGGCGGGCGCCATTCAGCCGGGGTTGCTGGCGCACGGGCCGGGCCTCAGGCCTGGCAACAACTTGGCGTCCAGCATAGCCTGATGCTGTTACAAAACGTTACCTTCGTGATACGCACGGTGACCATCGCTGACAGCAAAGCGACTGACGCAGGGCCGAGGGCGGGCCGAGCATGGAGTCTCCTCCGCTCCGCGTGTCGCTCCCATGTCGCCCGCCGCCGCCTGCCTGCTGAACCCGTCCCGCCGCTGCCGCTGCGGAGGTGCCCGATGAGCGGCGTGGTCGGGGCCTGGCTGCCGCCCGCCGAGGACGAACACCTGCTGCAGCAGCTGGCGCCAATGCTGCGCGCCCTTCAGCAGCGCGGCCGGGGGCGCATCGGCTACTGGACCGACGCCGAGGCCGGCCTGGCGCTGGGCCACTGCCGGGCGCCAACCGATACGCCGTTGCAGCCCCTGAGTTCGGACTGTGGCCGTTACGTGCTGTGCCTGGATGGCCGGTTGTACAACCGGGCCGACCTGCAGTCGCAGCTGCGCGATCTGCCACGCAGCTGCAGCGATGCGCGGCTGCTGCTGCAGGCGATCATCGAATGGGGCGTGGAACGGGCGCTTTCCCGCATCGAGGGCGCGTTCGGTTTCAGCGTATGGGACCGCGAGTCGCGCGAACTGTGGCTGGCCCGCGACCCGGTTGGCGAGCGGCCGCTGTACTACGGCTGGTACCAGGGCCGGTTCCTGTTCGCCTCGGAAATGAAGGCACTCCAGGCCTTTGCCGGTTTCGCCCCGAGCATCGACCAGGATGCGCTGAGCCTGCTGCTGCGCCATGACTACGTGCCGGCACCGCACACCATCTACCGCGGCATCCACAAGCTGGTGGCAGGCGCGATGCTGCGCATCGATCTGAATGACCATGCGGCTGGCGGCTCCAGCCAGGCCGCACAGGGTGGTTCACGCTACTGGTGCGCACGCGATGCGATGCAGAGCGCACTGCAGGAACCGCTGCAGCCGGCGCCGAGCCTCGAGCAGGCGACCGACCAGCTGGAAGCTGTGCTGCAGAAGGCCATCGCCGCACGCATGCATTCGCCGCTGGCCTGCGGCGCGTTCCTGTCCGGCGGCACCGATTCCTCGCTGGTGACGGCGATGATGCAGGCACAGTCGACGCTTCCGATCGAAGCGTGGACGGTTGGCTTCGACGATCCCGGCCATGACGAGAGCGATTGGGCCTCGCAGGTCGCGCGGCATCTGGGCGTGCAACACCACCTGCACCGGATGGACGCGCGACAAGGCCTGGATCTGCTGCAGCGGCTGCCGCAGGTCTGGTGCGAACCGTTCGCCGATGCCTCGCAGCTGCCGACCCTGCTGGCCAGTGAACTGCTGGGCGCGCGCAAGCCGGTGGCCCTCACCGGCGACGGTGGCGATGAACTGTTCTTCGGCCACCCCAGCTATGGCCGCGCGCTGCGCAATGCGCGCCTGTGCGGTGGCCTGCCGGACTGGGTGCGTGATCTGGCGCGGCGCAGCGGCAACCGCATGAATGTCGAGCGCGGCCGCCTGGGCGGCTGGCGCGCACTGGTGGCGGAAGTCGCCGCCAACGACGTGGAAGGTCACTACCTGCAGCGCGTGACGCGCTGGCGGCAGCCGGCGCAGGTGGTGCTGGGTGCACGCGAGCCGATGACGATCTTCCAGCAGCAGGACACGGCGCTGCCGGCCGAGGCCCGCATCCAGCTGCTGGATTTCCGCATGGACCTGGCCGAAGGCATTCTCGCCAAGGTCGATCGTGCGGGCATGGCGGCGGGCGTGGAGACGCGCGCGCCGCTGCTGGACATGGAGGTGGTGCGGTTGGCCTGGCGCCTGCCGCAGCACCTGAAGTACCACGATGGGGAGCACAAGCGGATCCTCAAGCATCTGCTGGCACGCTATCTGCCGGAGCCGCTGGTGTATCGCCCCAAGCGCGGCTTCGGACCGCCGATGGCGCGCTGGTTGGCGGGCCCGCTGCGCGATTGGGCGGAGGCACTGCTGGACCCGCAGCTGCTGCGCAACCAGGGCTGCTTCGATGCGGCACGCGTGCGCGGCATCTGGGAAGCGTTCCTGCGTGGCGAACGCAAGTGGCACACGCACCTGTGGAACGTGCTGATGTTCCAGGCGTGGCACCAGCACTGGCACGTCAATCGCGGGCGTTGAGATTCCTTCGCGGTTTGTTCTGCGTGGCGCAGGGCGTAGGCCCTTGCGTACGAATGTCCTCCGGCGCCGGCCGTTGGCCGTCACCTCCCCCTTTACTTCGTACGCAAGGGCCTACGCCCTGCGTTCGGAGTTCGTCGACGCCTCGTTGAAAGGCGCCGCGAGCGCTGCGCTTTTCCTTTCCTGCCGCAAGCCGAGCCTCGTCGGGGCGGGCAGGGGTTTGGGCAAAGTAAAGGAGGAGGTGACGGCCAACGGCCGGCGCCGGGGGACATTTGCCCAAACCCCTGCCTGCCCCGACGGGGCCCTTCAGCTCGCAGAGACGTCGGGCGAAGACGCACTTCGGTAGCCAAACGCGAGGCAAAAAAAGACCCGGCAGAGGGAGGGATCTGCCGGGTCCGGATTGCGTGGGGGGAGGGACCCACGCAATGAGCGTTGCGTCGCGTCAGTGGTTGTTCGCGTCCGCCGTTGATTCGTTGTAGCCCTGCACCAGTTCGGACCAGGCCTTGCCGGCCTGCAGGCCGAGACCGACCACGTCCTGATGGGCCTGGCCCAGCCGCTGCAGGTTGTCCTGCCACAGCAGTGCGCCCTTGTTGAGCATCCCGGCCGTGTCGTCACTACGGGCCAGTTCACCCAACCAGCCGCCGGTCGCGGTCAGGTTGCGCTCCATCGCCTTCAGCTGCACGCCGAACATGCTTTCCGCGTTCTCCAACGCCAACCGGTTCGCGCGCGTTGCCGCGGCGGCGAGCTGGCGGGTGGCATCACTGAAGCGATCGCTGAAGGCGGCGGCCATGGGGGCATCAGGGAGTGGCTTGATGCATTGCAGCATACGCCGTTGATGCGGCAATGCAACAAAAATAACAAAGGCGCCCAAGGCGCCTTTGAAACACCTTTCAGATCAATGGGTTGATCAGGCCGTCGGGCCGCGGTAGCGGCAGCCGGAGGTGCAGGTTTCGTGCACGGTGATCTCGCTCAGCGCCGGCAGGCTGGGCTTGAGTTCGTTCCAGATCCACACCGCCAGGTTCTCGCTGGTCGGGTTCTCCAGGCCGGGGATGTCATTGAGGTAGTGATGGTCCAGGCGGTCGTAGATCGGCTGGAAGGCCGCCTTCACGTCGCCGAAGTCCATGATCCAGCCGGTCTGCGCCCCCGGCTCGCCCTCGACCTTCAGTTCCACCCGGAACGAGTGGCCATGCAGGCGCGCGCACTTGTGCCCCGGCGGCACGTTGGGGAGGCGGTGCGCCGCCTCGAGCATGAAGACTTTGAAGATTTCCATGGCGCGATTGTACGCCGCAGGTGGCCGGCCATCCTGAGCGGATGTTGGGCTTTCGTGAAGTAACTCTTTCCATCCGGATGAAGAGATGATAGTTTCTCTTATATCCGTATGAAGAGATGTTATTGGCCGGACCCCGGCCAGGCATGGACTACTGCGGAACTACGTCGCCCTTTCCACCTCCCCCACATCGTCATGCCCAAGCACACCCTGCTCGTGGCGGCCCTGGCCGTCGCTCTGGCCGCGCCTTTGTCCGCCGCCGCCGAAACCTCCGCCGATGCCAGTGGCGAAGCCAGTACCCTGGCCGCCGTGCGCGTCACCGGTTCCAACATCAAGCGCACCGATACCGAGGCCTCCAACCCGGTGCAGGTGATCGGCCGCCAACAGTTGGAACAGACCGGCAAGGCCACCGTGGCCGATGTGCTGCGTTCGATCTCGGCCAACACCGGCAACGCCAGCAACGAAACCACCAACAATGGTTGGGCGTCCGGCTCGGCCGGCATCGGCCTGCGTGGCCTGTCGCAGAAAAACACGCTGGTGCTGCTCAACGGCCGTCGCCTGGCCAACTACGGCTTCCCGGCCGGTGGCCTGTCCGACACCTTCGTCGATCTCAATGCGCTGCCGCTGGTCGCGGTCGAGCGCATTGAGGTGCTCAAGGACGGCGCCTCGGCGGTGTACGGCTCCGACGCCGTGGCCGGTGTGGTCAACATCATCACCCGGCAGAACTTCGAAGGCGCCGAGATCGGCGGCAGCTTCGGCGGTGCCGACCAGGGCGGCCTGCACGAGCAGAACCTGAAGTTCGTCGGCGGCCTGGGTGATCTCGACACCGATGGCTACAACATCCTCTTCAGCCTGCAGGGGTACAACCGCGAGCGCCTGGACCAGGACGAACGCAACCTGACCAGGAGCGGCATCTACACCGACAAGCCGGGTGGCCGCTGGAACGGCTGGTCGGCCAAGGGCGCGCGATACCTGGTCAACGGCGTCTCGGTGCCGATGCTCGATGCCAACGGTAACTGCCCGACCGGCACCACCCGCGTGGCCAGCGCACCGATCGACGGCCTGGCCGGCGACACCTGCGGCTTCAACCAGGCACCGTTCACCACGCTGATCCCCTCGACCAAGCGCTACCAGGCCTACGCCAACGGTACCTTCCGCCTGAACGACAACGTCGAAGCGTTCGGCGAAGTGCTGTACAGCCAGATCAAGAGTGCTGCGTGGTTCGGCAGCAGCCCGTTCTTCACCCTGGAGAGCGGCCGCTTCGCACTGAACGCGAACAGCGGACTGGCCGAGCCGGTGTCGTCGCTGCTGCCGGCCAACAATCCGTACAACCCGTACGGCCGCGCGATCCCGATCGAGTACACCTTCTTCGACCTGGGCGGCACGATCAAGACCAACCGTTCCACCGCCTACCGCGGCGTGTTCGGCCTGCGTGGCACCACCGCGTCGTGGGACTGGGAAGTGGCCGCGTTCGGTGCACGCAGCAGCGAGCGCGAGAGCGTGTCCGGTGGCTTCGCCAACCGCTGGGCGCTGGCCGATGCGCTGGCCACGGGCAGCTACAACCTGCTCAACCCGGCAGCCACGCCGCAGTCGGTGCGTGATTCGATCAACATCGCCACGCTGCGTCCGGCCGAATCCAAGCTGCAGGGCATCGATGCGAAGATTTCCGGCAGCCTGGGCCATACCTGGGCCGGCGAGATCGGCTTCGCTGCGGGTGCCGAGTGGCGCCGCGAAAAGCTCGACTCCAACAACCCGTGGCAGATCGATGCCGGCCTGCAGGTGCGCCCGGCCATTGCTGAAGTGCACGGCAAGCGCCAGGTCAGCGCGGCCTACGCCGAAGTGAACGTGCCGCTGGCCTCGACGCTGGAGCTGTCCGCCGCCGCGCGCGCTGATCACTACGATGATTTCGGCGATGCGTTCTCGCCGAAGATCGGCCTGCGCTGGCAGCCGCTGGATGTCCTGCTGGTGCGTGCGTCGGCGTCAAAGGGCTTCCGTGCACCGTCGCTGTCGGAAAACTCCAACAGCACCAGCATCGCCTACGGCAGCGTGGTCGACCCGCGTGATCCGGACGTGCCGGGCTCGCGCCAGAACCCCACCTTCTTCACCGTCGGCAACAACGAACTGAAGCCGGAGCGCACCAGGAGCGTCAACTTCGGTGTGGTGCTGTCGCCGTGGGCCAACACCAACCTGAGCGTGGACTACTACCGCATCCAGCTGGACAACCTGGTCGGCACCAACAACACCCAGACCCTGGTCAACGACAACGTGGCCGGCGCCGTGCAGCGCGATGAGCGTGGCAAGCTGCAGGCGGTCTACAACCGCTACCAGAACCTGAGCGAGCTGAAGACCTCGGGCATCGATGTCGAGCTGCGCCAGCGCATCCCGACCGCGGCACTGGGTGACTTCACCGTGTCCTCGGCGTACACCCACGTGCGCGACTACCGTCGCCCGACCGTGGTCGGTGGGCCGCTGGTCGACTACGCCGGCAGCAACCTGGGCGCGACCCTGCCCAAGGACAAGGCCACCACCACGCTGGACTGGAAGTACGGTGATTTCAACGCAGCCGTGACCTGGTACTACACCAGCAGCTACCGCCAGGAGGCCAGCACCGCCGCCAAAGCCGTGCAGCAGCGCGTCGGCAGCTACAGCCAGTACGACCTGTACCTGGCCTACACCGGCATCGACAAGCTGACCGTGTATGCCAAGGTGCAGAACCTGGCCGACAAGACGCCGCCGTATGACGCCTCGTTCCCGGGCATCCGCGCGCCGTACGACTTCAGCCAGTACGACCTGCGTGGCCGCTACTTCACGCTGGGCTTCGATTACCGCTTCTGATCCATCCGCCGCGGCCGGTCACCTGAGGGGACCGGCCGCGCGATCGTCTGCCGTTGTGTTCCAGGGAGTCACCGTGTCCTTGCATCGCCGTGCCGTTCTTCCGTTGCTGCTTGCCACCGCCACCGCACTGTCCTCGCCGCAGCCGGCGCAGGCACAGAGCGCGTACTTCTTTCCGCAGGTCACCGACGCAGCGGCGTTTGATGCAGCGGTGCCGACGCCGGAGCAGTTCCTCGGCTACCCGATCGGCAGCCGTTACACCCGGCACGACCAGCTGGTGGCGTACTTCCAGGAACTGGCGAAACGCTCGGACAAGATCAGCGTGCGCGAGATCGGCCGCAGCTATGAAGGCCGCCCGCTGTTGATCGCCACCGTCACCGCTGCAGGCAATCATGCGCGGCTGGAACAGATCCGCCAGCAGCACGCGACCCTGGCCGATCCGGCGCAGCCGCGCAGCGCCGCCGGTGACAGCCCGGTGGTGGTGTGGCTGGGCTACAGCGTCCACGGCAACGAGACCTCCAGTGCCGAGGCAGCGATGCTGACGGCGTACTACCTGGTGGCCAACCGCAGCGCAGAAACCCAGCAATGGCTGCAGCAGGCGGTGGTGCTGTTCGATCCGGCGCAGAATCCGGATGGTCGTGACCGTGCTGCCAACTGGCACAACGCCTGGGCGTCCGACCCAGCTTCTGCCGACCCCGCCGACAAGGAACACGTCGAGCCGTTCCCGCAGGGTCGTACCAACCACTACTTCACCGATCTCAACCGCGACTGGCTGGCCCTCACCCAGCAGGACTCACGGCCGAAGGTGGAGGTGTTCCACCAGTGGTACCCGAACGTGCAGATCGACTTCCACGAAATGGGCAAGGACAGCACCTACTACTTCGAGCCCTCGCCGAAGAGCATGCACAGCCCGCTGATTCCGGCGGCGTCGTATGAATTCAACAAGACCCTCGCCAAGTACCACGCGCAGGCGCTGGATGCGCTGGGGTCGCTGTACTACACCGGCGAGAATTTCGACAACTTCTCGCCGGTGTACGGTTCCACCTATCCGGACTTCCATGGCGCTGTCGGCGTTACCGTCGAGCAGGCCAGCTCGCGCGGCCGCGTGCAGGAATCGGTGAATGGCCTGCTGACCTTCCCCTTCACCATCCGCAACCAGGTCGCCACCGGGCTGGGCACGGTGCGTGGCGCGGTGAGCGAGCGCAGCGGCCTGTTCGACCTGCAGAAGCAGTTCTTCCAGAGCGCGCTGAAGCAGGCTGCGCAGCAGCCTGTGAAAAGCTTCGTGTTCGGCGACGCGCATGACCCGGCCCTGACCCGTCGCCTGCTGGAACTGCTGCTGCTGCACCGGATCGAGGTGCGCGCGCTGGATCGTGCCGTCATTGTCGATGGGCAGCGCTTCGATGCCGGCAGCGCCTACGTGGTACCAGTGCAGCAGGCGCAGTTCCGCCTGGTGCATTCGATCTTTGCCGAGACGCCGCCGATCAAGGGTGATGTGTTCTACGGCAGCACCAGCTATGCAATCGCACCGGCCTACGGCGTGGCCTTTGCGGGCAGCCGCAGCCGTATCGAAGGCGGCGCACGCGTGGCCGCGCTGCCGGTGGAGCAGGGCGCGGTACTGGGCGGCGAGGCCGGATTCGCCTACGCCATCGACTGGCGCGACTACAACGCCGGGCGCGCGCTGGCCGCGCTGCAGGGCAAGGGCGTGAATGCACGCGCGGCATTCCAGCCGTTCACCACCGCGACCGCGCAGGGCGACATCAGCTTCGCCGCCGGCAGCCTGGTCATTCCGGTTGCCGGGCAATCGCTGCAGGGCGCGGCGCTGCTCGAGACAGTGACATCGGCCGCACGCGAGGCGGGCGTACAGGTCCACGCGCTGTCCAGCGGCCGGAGCCGCGAAGGCATCGACCTCGGCAGTGACGGCGTCAAGGCGCTGCGCAAGCCTGCGGTGGCACTGGTGATGGGCGAGGGCGTGGCCGCCACCGAAATCGGATCGGCGTGGTTCCTGCTCGACCAGCAGCTGCAGTTGCCAGCCAGCAAGCTGGATCCGCAGCAGCTGGGCAAGGTACCGCTGGACCGCTACACCACGATCGTGCTGTCCGGTGGCACCTACACGGGCGTCGATGCCACGACGGTGGCTGCACTGAAGCGCTGGGTGCAGGCCGGAGGTTCACTGGTGACCTACGGCAGTGCCTCGAAGTGGGCGATCGAGCAGAAGCTGGCCGACGGCGAAAAGCTCGGCAAGGAAGAAGACGCTGCTGATGCAAGCCGCCGCGCGTTTGGCGACCAGCGCGACATCGCTGCGATCGAGCGGGTCAGCGGCAACATTCTCAGTGCCGACGTGGATACCAGCCATCCGCTGGCATTCGGCGTGCCGCGCCGGCAGCTGGCGATCAACAAGGAGAACACGGTGACGCTGCAGCCGAGCGCGAACCCGTTTTCCACGGTGGTGCGCATCGACACGCCGCCGCGGGTGAACGGTTACTTGTCCGAGCGCAACCGCACGCGGGTGGCGGGTAGTGCGTGGCTGCTGGTGTCGGCGCAGGGGCAGGGCAACGTGGTGCTGTTTGCCGATGACCCGGCACACCGCAAGTACTGGCACGGAACGGACCGACTGCTGATCAACGCGATCTTCTTCGGGAATCTGGTGAATCCGGCGAAAGCGCGGGGTTGAGGTGTTTGGCGCCGAGTTTCTGTTGTGCTTGGGAGGCAGGGGGCCTCAGCCAGGACACGCCGTAAACCCATCCATGGGGGCTCGATGGCGCCATCCTTGGCGCCAACGGTCCTGGCTGAGGCCCCCTGCCTCCCATGACAGTTTCCTGCGGGCGCGGACGCATCAGACCCCAAGGCGGGAGCAAGGGCAAATACAAAAGCAAAAGCAAAAGCAAAGCCGGGAATTGCGACTTCGGCTTTTGCCTTTGCCTTTGAATTTGAATTTGAATTTGAATTTGAATTTGATCTTTCTTCTCCCGGCTACCCGGCGGGAGAAGAAGGCGCAGGCAATGCTTGAAGCGGATGGGCATGGGGGCAGCGCAGAACCGTTGGCGCCATGGATGGCGCCATCGAGCTTACATGGACGTATTTACAGCGTGTTCTGCGCTGCCCCCATGCCCATTCGCCCTCGGTACTGCCACCGCGTGCTTTATCACCCGGTAGCCCGCAACAAAAAAGGACGGCGCGTCAGCGCCGTCCCTCGATAGCCCCCGCGCAGCGGGAAGCACCCTCCATGTCAGCTGGGATCAGCCGGCGCGACCGCCGCCGTTGCCACCCTGGCCACGACCGCGGCCGCCACCATTGCCGCCACCACCACGGCGCTGGCCCTGGCCGGCACCTGCACGCTGCTGGCCATTGCCACCGCCTTCGCGGCGGCCACCGCCGGCCTTCTTCGGGCCTGCGTGCGCGTGGCGCGGCGTATCACCGTGCGGACGGCGCGCATGGCTCTTGCGCGGTGCGCGCTCGCCAGTATCGTGCTCGGCCTTGCCCGGTGCACTGTTGCCCCAGCGGATCGGCACCTGCAGCTCGAAGCCCGGTACATCGCGGATGTCCATGTCGCGGCCCAGCAGGCGCACGATGGCACGCAGCAGCTTCACTTCATCCTGTGCCACCAGCGAAATCGCCTGGCCGGTCGCGCCGTTGCGGCCGGTACGGCCGATGCGGTGCACGTAGTCCTCGGCCACCATCGGCAGGTCGAAGTTGATCACCTTCGGCAGCTCGTTGATGTCGATGCCGCGCGCAGCGATATCGGTCGCCACCAGCACGGTCACGCGGCCGGCCTTGAAGTCACCCAGTGCACGCAGGCGCTGCCCCTGGCTCTTGTTGCCGTGGATCGCCGCGGTCTTGATGCCCGACTTTTCCAGGAACGAGGCCAGCTTGTCGCTGCCGTGCTTGGTGCGGGCGAACACCAGGGTCTGCTCGCGGCTGTCCTGCGCCAGCAGGTGCAGCAGCAGGTCGCGCTTGCGACCGGCATCGACCGGGTGCACGCGGTGGGTGATGGTTTCGGCCACGGTGTTCTTCGGCGTCACCTGGATCTGTTCCGGGTTGCGCATGAACTCCAGCGCCAGCTGGCGGATGTTGTCCTCGAAGGTGGCCGAGAACAGCAGGGTCTGCCGGTTCTGCTTCGGCAGCTTGGCCAGGATGCGCTTGATCGACGGCAGGAAGCCCATGTCGAGCATGCGGTCGGCTTCGTCCAGCACCAGCAGTTCAATGCCGGACAGGTCGATGCTGCGGCGCTCCAGGTGGTCGATCAGGCGGCCCGGGCAGGCCACCAGCAGGTCCACGCCACGGCGCAGGATGTCCAGCTGGTTGCCCATGCCGACGCCGCCGTAGATACAGGCGCTGGGAATGCGCAGGTACTTGCTGTAGCCGCGCAGGCTGTCGTGCACCTGGGTGGCCAGTTCGCGGGTCGGGGCCAGGATCAGCGCGCGCGGCTTGCGCGGGCCGCTGCGCACTTCCTGCGAGGCGGTGCCCAGGTGCTGCAGCAGCGGCAGGCCGAAGGCGGCGGTCTTGCCGGTGCCGGTCTGTGCGCCGGCCAGCAGGTCACGACCGGCCAGTGCCAGCGGGATCGCCTGCTGCTGGATCGGGGTCGGGTTTTCGTAGCCCTGCTCGGCAAGCGCACGCAGCAGGAAGGGCGCCAGGCCCAGCGATTCAAAAGACATTGAGTTTGCTCCAAGTACAAGAAACGCCTGTCCGAACGGACAGACGGGGGCAGATCAAACTGATCGGCTGACTCGGAGCGTTCCCGTGAACCGCGCTGCGAGAATTGGGTGCAGCCGGCACGAAGCGCAGGCTGGAATGCGTGACGAACGGCGTCGGAGTGGGGGCGGGCGAAGAGGGCGGACCCTGGTCGCCGGCGATCCCGGAGGGAAACGGACGGCCGCTGCAGACCGTGCAAGTCTAAACGATGTTTGAGACTTCACGCAAAAAGACCTGTTCAGGTAGGGGTTCTCTCTGCAGGGCTGCGCCCTGCACCCGCAGAGGCTGAAGCAACGTCAAAGGCCGGGTTCCTGTGGGAGGCGGGGTGGGTCCGGTGGCAGGGGGCGCTGCAAGTACGTCCATGTAAGCTCGGTCGCCGCATCCATGCGGCTCACGCCCCTGTCACCGGACCCACCCCGCCTTCGACAGTTTTCCGCGATCTGTCGAATCTCATTCGATCAATTTCGGTGTCTGACGGATCTCGACGATGAATGATGTGGATGTTCGATCAGTCATTGGGAACCTGTCGGGGGTGGGGCGGTGTGGGTGGGC